>JBDKJN010000100.1:0-8500 GCA_039796595.1 Bacteroidota bacterium | reverse complement strand
AAACTATAGTATAATTAATCTTGACGCACTGACCTATGCTGGCAATCTTGCGAATTTGACCGATATTGAGGACAAAAGCAATTACCAATTTGTCAAAGGCGACATCAACGACAAGGCGTTTTTGATGGAACTCTTCAAGGATTTTGAACCAGATGGGGTCATTCACCTTGCAGCCGAAAGTCATGTCGACCGCAGTATCACTGGGCCAGATGCATTTGTTGCTACCAATATTGTTGGTACGGCGAATTTGCTGAATGCTGCCCTACACATTTGGAAGAATAACTTCGACGGCAAACGGTTTTATCATGTCAGTACCGATGAGGTCTTTGGATCACTTGGTGCCGAGGGTAAATTTTCAGAAACCACGGCCTACGACCCGCGAAGTCCATACAGTGCCAGTAAAGCGGCGAGCGACCATTTGGTGCGCGCCTACGAACATACCTATCACATGCCTTGTGTGATCTCAAATTGCAGCAACAACTACGGTTCGCATCATTTTCCAGAAAAATTAATCCCGCTCATCATTCACAACATCAAAAACAAGAAACCACTGCCGGTATATGGCAAAGGGGAGAATGTTCGCGATTGGTTGTGGGTAGAGGATCATGCCCGTGCGATCGACACCATTTTCCACAATGGCAAAAACGGTGAAACGTATTGCATTGGTGGCAACAATGAGTGGAAGAATATCGACGTGGTGAAATTGTTGTGCAAACTCATGGATGAAAAATTGGGCCGTGCAGTAGGGGAGAGTGAACAACTCATCACCTATGTTACCGATCGCCCGGGCCACGACGCACGTTACGCTATCGATGCGACCAAACTCAAAACCGAATTGGGTTGGGAACCGACGCAGCCTTTCGAACGTCTATTGGGCAACACCATCGATTGGTATCTGGCCAACGAGGCTTGGCTTGAAGAGGTAACCAGCGGTGATTATCGCAAATACTACGACAAACAATATTCAAATCGCTAGGCTGTAATTCTCCATTCGCCTTGCGCTAATTTCATTGTATTTTTGCGGCGCAATGTGGAATTGGTTCAAGCGAAGAAGTCAGAGCGAAGATCGTAGGCAGGGTCCTCCGGTTGATTTGGCCATGGTAGGCTTGGATATGCATAGCCATTTGCTTCCAGGTATCGATGATGGCGCTGAGGACATGGATCGTTCGATTGAATTGATTCTGCATCTCAAAGAATTGGGTTATCATTCAGCCATTACAACTCCACATATTTTTTGGGACATGTATCGTAATACCACCGAAGGTATTCGTGCAAAACTCGAAGAAGTGCGAGCAGAATTAAAAGCGCGCGACATCGATTTTCGACTGGACGCAGCCGCTGAATATTACTGCGACGAGCATTTTGAAAACCTGATCGAAAAAGGTGATCTCCTGACTTTTGGAAATCGATACATCCTTTTTGAAGTTGGATTTGCCGCTGAACATGCCAACATGGGCCGTGCACTCTTTAATCTTCAATTGGCAGGATATAAACCGATTCTGGCCCACCCTGAACGCTACGAATATTGGCACGGTAGCTTGTCCAAATACGAACAATTGGTGGACCGCGATGTGGCATTGCAACTCAATATTACAAGCCTCACAGGGCAATACGGTCCCAATGTCAAAAGGATGAGCGAGAAGTTGATCGACGCTGGTTTTATCTCTTACATCGGAACGGATTGCCACCACATGGGGCACATTCAATTGACGAATGCGGCACGCACCAACGTGGCCCTTCGGAAATTGATCGAATCAGGAAAATTGCTCAATCATCAGTTGATGAGCCATTGATCTCCCAAAGCCAGTACCGACGCCAGGCATGACGTCGTTTATGCCGGACATGGCCTCTCTCAAGCCAGACATGACATCGCCTTAAGGAATGGCAAAGCTTCCCTCAACTTGAAATGATTTCTAAATCTTATTGCCCCACCTCTGCCAGCTGAACGCGCAAGCCATCCAGAGCCTCAGTGATTGGAATCTGACAACCCAATCTTGAATTGGACTTCACGAAAAACGCCTGATCCAACATGCTTTCTTCATCATCGTTGCGTTCCAAAATATCGTGATCAGAAACGATGTACATGTGGCAACTTGCGCACATCGCCATGCCGCCGCAAGTGCCTTCAACAGGCAACTCGTAGCTCTTGCAAAGCTCCATCATATTCATGTTCATATCGGTAGGCGCCTCCAATTCGTGTGGAGTTCCTTGGCGATCGATCACAGTTATTTTTACAGTGTTTTCCATATTAGAAACCGGTAACTCCGTTAACGGTAGTGTATTTTAATACGTAATTCTTATCGGGATAAATGCGCTTAAAAGCACTTTGAACCATTAGCGTAGCCTCATGGAATCCACACAAAATCAATTTGAGTTTGCCCGGATAAGTATTGATGTCGCCAATGGCATATACGCCATCCACATTGGTGCTATAGTCAAAGGTGTTGACTTCAATGCTGTTCTTATCAATGTTCAAGCCCCATTCACCGAGTGGACCCAGCTTTGGAGAAAGTCCAAACAATGGCAACCAATGATCTGTTTCAATGGTCGTTTTGGATTCATCGGTATGTTGCAAAGTGATAGTATTCAAATGCGTTGTACCCGTAACCTCTGTTACTTCTGCATCGGTGTACAATTTGATTTTGCCCGCTGCAGCCATGTCCAACACTTTCTGTACGCTGTCTGGGTGGCCTCTAAAGCTTTTGCTTCTGTGCACCAAACTAACTTCAGCAGCAACGCCATTGGCCAAATAATTGGTCCAGTCCAATGCGCTGTCGCCACCACCGCTGATCACTACACGTTTGCCTTTGTAAAAATTAGGATCGCGCACGATGTACTCGATGCCTTTGTCTTCAAAATCGTTGATGTTGGAAATAGGTGGCTTGCGTGGTTCGAAACAGCCCAGTCCACCTGCAATCGCAATCACAGGTGCTTTATGTACGGTACCTCGAGAAGTGGTCAACAAAAATTTTCCATCCTCAGTTTTTTCTAATTTTTCGGCACGTTCACCTAAGGTAAAGCCTGGCTTGAACGGCTCAGCTTGTTTCATCAAGTGATCAATCAAATCGCCAGCCAACACCTCTGGAAAACCAGGGATATCATAGATAGGTTTCTTCGGATATATTTCAGTCAACTGTCCTCCAGGCTGAGGCAATGCATCAACAAGGTGACAACGGAGCTTTAAAAGTCCAGCTTCAAAGACGGTGAATAATCCGCAAGGACCTGCACCAATAATAAGTATGTCTGTTTCGATCATTTTTTGTGGTTGTTCAACCCCTTGCAGGGAAAAACGGGGCAAATTTAGGTATGTTTTTGACTTTCAAAGTCAATAACCCGAATTATGTCATTAACAAGTTAACACCTTGTTTGTTCGACCTGATTGAATAACGCTTTTCATCGGAACAATGGTGGTGAATAACCGAAAGTGTCACTTGTCACTTGGAATTATCAAATTGATGTATATTCGGTGCATGATCAGAACTTTACTAGCTACCTTAGGAGTTGTTTCGCTCCCTATTTTACTATCTGCACAATGTGTCGATGGACGCTATCGCGACATGATTTTCCCAATGGTTTCTATGACAACCGATGTGGAATACGGTTCCAATCTTTCGCACAATGGCACCAACACAACGCTATTACTCGACGTTTTTGAACCTCAGGGCGACATCGAAACCTTGCGTCCACTGGTTATCATGGCACATGGAGGCTTTTTTGTTTCTGGCAGCAAAGAGGGCATTGATATCGTTCCATTTTGCAACGATTTGGCTCGCATGGGATATGTGACTGCTTCCATCAACTATAGACTCGGATTCCCAGGTACATTGGATCTTGAAGGACCTATGACACAGGCTGTGATGCGTGGAGTTCAGGACATGCGCGCTGCGGTTCGCTATTTTAGAAAAACGGTTGCAATGGATGGCAATCCTTTTGGGATTGATCCCGATCAAATTTATATCGGAGGATTGAGTGCCGGAGGATTTATCACTTTGCACTACGCATACATGGAAGATGATGAAATTCCATCATTTGTCAATCAAAACGGAACCGGTCTAGCCGGTGGAATTGAGGGCCAAAGTGGTCATCCGGAGTACGATTCATCGATTCGTGGAATTATTAGTATTGCGGGTGCAATTGGCGATTCTACCTGGATCGATGCTGGTGGAGTACCAGCTGTTTTGGCGCATGGGACAGGAGATACAGTTGTTCCTTTTGATAGCGATATGCTGGTGATATCTGGCTTTTTGGAGGTAACGGAAGTCGACGGTAGCAATAGCATTGATCAAAAGATGACCGAAGTGGGCATTGAACATTGTTTCGAAATTTATGAGATGCAAGGCCATGTACCAAGTGTTGCGATTCCAGCGTATTATGATACTACTTTGAGTGTAATCACCAATTTTCTATCGCACATGGTTTGCCCTGAAATTCCTTTGGATTGCAGCTACCGCGAAATATTGGTGAGCACCGATGAGTTGGCTGCCCAACAATTGCCTGATGTTTTCCCTATCCCCGCCAACCAATGGTTGCAATGGAACAATGCCTCTGGTATTACCAACGCAGAACTCATCAACGCCCAGGGACAGCGCGTAGCCGTAGCAACCTGCAATGGTGCCAATGCGATGGATGTTTCAGGACTGGCTAACGGTGTGTACATACTGCGATTGCATTCCGATCAACGTGTATATCAACGATCGATCATGATCGCGCATTGATCAGACATCTGAGGCTTTCTAAAATCGATGGATGGACTACATTGATCACCCCATCATTGCGTCATATTGATATCCCCAACATGGCGTCATTATGATATCCCCCAACTGGGCGAAATTTTGATGGTTTTACGAAAGAACAGAGGAGTTCACTGCGTGAACATTTTGGATTTCGGGAACTGCTGTGCGGATCGCATTTTCAACGCCAGCCTTCATAGTCATATGACTCATATTGCAGCTGCTGCATGCGCCATGCAATTCTACCACCGCTGTCATATCATCGGTTATTTCAACTAAACTGATGTCCCCACCATCTGCTTCCAAATACGGACGAATGGTATCTAGCGATGCATTGACTTTATGAAATAACTCGTGTTTCATTGGACAAATATAGTTTCAACAAACGTATTAAGCTGGTGTTGTGGTGTTTTCTTTTTTCTTGCGAAACGGCAATAGTCGCATTTCTTTTTCCACCTGCTGAACAATTTCTTGCATATAGGTATGTGCAGGTGTGCCTTCTTGCAGTATGGCAGGTCGTCCCGCATCGCCCGATTCACGGATGCTTTGCACCAATGGCAATGGACCCAAAAACGGCACTTGGCTATCTTCACAAAGGTGTTTGACACCGTCTTTTCCAAACAAATAGTATTTGTTTTCAGGCAATTCTTCTGGTGTAAACCAGGCCATGTTTTCGATCAAACCTAGTATTGGAATTTGAATGCCGGGCAATTCAAACATCGCTATTCCCTTACGTGCATCGGCCAAAGCAACTTCTTGTGGTGTGCTTACAACTACTGCTGCAGTGATAGGTACGAGTTGGATGATACTCAAATGAATGTCTCCAGTCCCCGGTGGCAAATCGATGATCAAATAATCCAATGGCCCCCAATCGGCGTCATTGATCATCTGGTTGAGTGCTTTGTTCGCCATTGCACCACGCCAAACAATGGCTTGATTGATGTCGGCAAAAAATCCGATGCTCAATACCTTAACGCCATATTGGCTCACGGGTTCCAACAAACTCTTACCATCGCGTTCAACCACACGTGGACGCTCATGCACCAAATCGAACATGGTAGGCGCCGAGGGACCATAGATGTCCGCATCTAAAAGGCCAACTTGATATCCTGCTTTTGCCAGTCCCACGGCGAGATTCGAGCTTACTGTGCTTTTACCTACGCCGCCTTTTCCACTGGCCACAGCGATGATGTGTTTAACTCCCGGCAATACTTTGCGCAATTCTCCATTGCGTTCGTCACCAGCGATGGCGATGACTTCGGTCACAACATTCCACTCTTTTCCCAAAGTCCGGTGAATAGCAAACTCACACGCTTCGCGCATGCGCATTTTGCTGTGCATCGCGGGATTGCTCACTTTAACCTGTAGATCAATTGTATTGTCTTTGACATCATTGATTTTAACCAAGCCCAATTCCACAATGTCTTTCTTCAAATCGGGTTCGATAACATTGCGTAAGGCGTCAAATATGGCTTGTCTGCTAATACTCATGATCTTTATTCAAATGGTGGGCAAAGGTAGTTGGGAATGTGTCCTGAAGGGTCCAACAGCTTTCCATTTTTTTTGTTCAGCCTTGAGGCATGACTTGCAACGCTGAGTGTCGGTTTAGGGAGCAAAACGCTCGGCACGCGGGCCAAGTTCGATCACCTCGAGATTTTGAATTTTTGCATCATTGATTTCGAAGCGAAGCAAGGTGCGTTGATGATGAAATCCATGTCTTCCCGCTGCACCTGGATTCATGTATAATGTCCCTAGCTTCTTGTCAAATTGCACTTTACAAATGTGCGAATGGCCACAAACCAAGAGCGCAGGTGGATTGGCTTTGATTTCTGAAGCTACTGGTTTGGCCCATTTGCCAGGCAGGCCTGCGATATGGGTCATCCATATATCTACGTTTTCAATTGTAAAACGGAGATGTTCAGGTGTTTGTATGCGTATGTGATTTCCGTCGATATTGCCCCACACGCCTCGAAAGGGTTTGAAGGATTGCAGTTGTTCAATTACACCTTCTCCAAAATCTCCTGCATGCCAGACCTCATCGACTTCAGCGAAGTGGTGAAAAACCCTGGGGTCTAACCAACCATGAGTATCCGACAACAATCCTATTTTGATCATGCCGCAAATCTCGTTAAGTGCGAGCAATTTTTTGCTAGATTCTATGTTGAGTGGATTAGTAAAATGCTGAAAGGCAACAATGACAAGGGTTTGCTGAGTTGGAGTAAAAATCGAAGCAATACAAATTGCTCGACCAGCAGAAAAAAATGGACTGCTCCTCGTTAGCCAACCCCATACAATTTGTCACTTTTACTATTGCTACTTAAACCAAATTACGAATGAAGATTAATCTTTTTTCTCGTTTCTTTTTCTTACCATTTGTCGCGATTTGTTTCGTTTTATCCTCGTGCAACGACGAGAATGTAATCTATAAGGATGCTCAAAAATTTGAAGGCGAGCTCGAATGGAAAAAATCCGATGTCAAAATCTTCGAAATTCCAATCGAACAAGCCAATGAAAAACACGAGATGATTTTGACCTTCAGATGTGCTTCTGGTTTCATGTATGATAATATGCTGATTCGAATGATCGAAACCGCTCCGGATGGGAAAGAAATCGATCGACTCATCGAAATTCCGGTGCGCAATGAGAAAGGAGAATTTTATGGCGAAAAGGGATTCGATATCATTGATATTGAATATCCTCTCGATCTCGCGAAGACCTTTGACATGAAAGGAATGTGGAAATTTTCGTTCAAACATGAAATGCCCGTCGAAGAATCTTTGGATTTTCCTATGGAACTCGGTGTAATTTTGCGTCTTCCTAAAAAAGGATAGGCACAATGATCGTTCATGATCCAAAAATCGCTGTAGAATTACTGAGTCAAGGCCAATTGGTGGGTATTCCCACCGAGACGGTGTATGGTTTGGCAGCCAATGCACTGAATGCCGATGCGGTGGTTAAAATATTCGAAGCCAAAAAGCGACCTTATTTTGATCCGCTCATAGTGCACATTGCCGAAATGCAACAAATGGAGCGCTATGCTCAAAATATTCATGAGAAGGCCTATAAACTTGCGGAAACGTTCTGGCCCGGCCCTTTGACGATAGTGTTACCTCGTCGTGAAAACATCCCCGACATTGTGACGTCGGGTTTGGATTCGGTCGGTTTGCGTGTTCCCAATCATCCGCTGACGCTCGAATTGCTTCGAAATCTTGAGTTCCCTCTGGCGGCTCCTTCTGCAAATCCTTTTGGTTATATCTCTCCAACTTCTGCCAGCCATGTCATGGATCAGCTGGAAGGCAAAGTGAGTGCGGTTTTTGATGGTGGTACATGTGCCGTTGGTGTTGAATCGACTATAGTGCATTGTGCTGCAGACGGCAAAATTACATTGCTAAGACAAGGTGGTGTGCCCATGGAACGCATTGAGGAGTGTGTTGGTAAAGTTGAGGTGCAATTGCACAGTTCTAGCAACCCAAAAGCACCTGGCATGTTGGCTAGCCATTACTCGCCAAGGACTAAATTGGTTGTGGGCGACATCGACAAATTGATCGTTGAACATGGACATCTTCAAATAGCGTATTTATCGTTTCAAACCAAGCATGACGCATGGCCCGGAAAAGTACTTTCGGCAAGTGGCGATCTCTCAGAGGCCGCTCGAAATTTGTTTGCTGCCATGCGGGAATTGGACGAAAACAAGTATGACATTATTCTCGCGGAATTGTTGCCGGAAATGGGCATAGGGAGGGCAATCAATGACCGTTTAATTCGTGCTG
>JBDKJN010000099.1:0-2569 GCA_039796595.1 Bacteroidota bacterium | reverse complement strand
AATTGGAAATGACTTAAAAATTTAACCGAGAACTCAAATATAGTCGATACAGTCCTACCGTCTTTAGTATCGGGTATCCCTTTGTTCGACATGATTATCTTTTCTATTATTTCTTTTGTTCGCTTTTCTCATTCGTTGAGTACGATATGACAGTAACAGAAGAATTCTTGTCGATAATAATACTGGCTGAGTCGCCCGATCAGACGAAATCCAAATAGCCTCCCACTGATCAACCCATCGGTGTGCAAATTTCAATCAAAAAACCGTCCAGATCGCGGATATATGCTACCACTTGTCCCCATGGTTTAGTTTTGGGTTGTTCAATGAGTACTGCACCCGCCTTAAGTGCCGACGCAACCGTTTCATCCACATTAGCAGTCGTAAACCCCAATTCGATACCGAACGGTTTATTCGTCAAATTGCTTTCAGTAAAACCCTCACGCAGATTGGAATTGGCCAATGCTATAGAAGCGAACGAAATTGTCGTTTCCCCAACAGCGAGTTCTCCATAGTCATTATGAGGAGTTATGAATTTCCGTGTAAGACCTAAAGCTTTTTCATAAAAGTCTACAGACTTTGACACATCCTGGACATATAATATCGTGTAGGCAAATTTTATCATGTTGTCTTTTGGATAAATTGTTCTTATTAATATACAAGCGGTCGTTTCGGAAAGCGCACTGCGAACTCATGAGAAAAGGGAATCTGGTCCTAAGTCATGTGAAAAGTAAAGACTTTCTGGCCGCATTATGTCGATTACTTGTATCAACGCCGACGCATTAAACCACCAAACCCTCAATCCTTCGAAGATTGTGCATCCCTTTTCGTCAAATGTTTCGTGCTATCCACTTTTAATGCATGTCAATTTCTTGAATTGATAAGCCCTTTGAAGAACTGTACACCGCCGAAAACAATTGCACCCCAAAACACATACCCGAAGTCTGCAACGGTAGCCACGACACCTCCAATACACCACAATGCCCCATATAACATGTCCTTGCTTGCACCTTCTCTTTTCTCTTCGGCAATTTGTTCTTCCACCTTTGTAATGACCTCTGAGGCTTTTGCCTCATTCAGACCCTGTGTAATTAAGACTCTCTTAGCTTCAGAAGCCGTTCTGCTTTCATTAATCAATAAATTAGCAGCAGTATCGTAATGATGTTGAGTAACAACTTGCTGATCGTCTTTTACATCCTCCATGGGTTTGGTATAATTGGTTAGAAATTAATTTGAATACAATAATAAATCAATTTATCGGATAAACGACTTAGCTCCCATTTGTACAATTGGTATCGGATGTATGAATATTCAATGAGAGCTATTGGTCATAAATGCGAGAATGTCTGCTTCTTCAAAAGTGGTGACAGAGTCAACAGAGCCTACTTTAGTCTGTTTCGTTATTCATACTTTTGGCATTCAGATCAGTTGTTTGAGATCCCTCTCTACGATCGGGATGACGAGATTTTGATGGATTATAAGGCTTGGCCTAGATGATTCTCTACGCTAGGTATTCATCCTGGCCAAGCTATTCATAAGACTTGTCGATTGTCTTCCCGATCCTCGGTTGAACCGAGGTGAGGGAACTTTCGCTTTATTCCGCAATCACACAGTGAATGGACGTAACCCGTTTAACCGGTCAATTTAAACCATTGATTCATAAATAATCTTCAAGAGCTTCACAAAAAGCAGGATATGGCGGCCTTCATTGTCGCATCCCGTAATTCTAGAGTTTTAGTTTCATCATGATGTCAATTTGTTCGTCATTGCCCAATTTGAAAATGTGCTGGCTAAACGCGACGAACCCATTTTTCTTATAAAAATTAATTGCTCTTGTGTTTTCCTCCCAAACGCCCAACCATACAAAGTCAGAATTTTTCTGTCTTGCGACCTCAATCGCCTTGTCATACAGCAGTTGTCCCACATTTTTACCATGAAACTCCTTCAAAACATAGATTCTTTCGATTTCAATTCCCTTGTCGTCTTGAAGTTCGGTTTGTGACTGTCCATGGTTTAATTTTAGGTAACCAATGACACTTTCGTTTAGAATAGCAAAATAAAACTCAGCGTTTTTATCATTGAGTTCAGTAGTTAACTTCTCAATGGAAAATCCTTCGTTCAAATATTTCGTCATATTCTCTTCGGTATTTCCAGTCGCAAAAGTTTCATAGAATGTTTGCATGCCAATTTTCTGCAATTGGTCAATGTCATCAATTGTTATTTTTTTTATGAAAATCTCAGTCATTTTTTTGTCTGTATGAGCAATTCGATAACTTTTTTGTTATCCGTTTTCAGCCATGGGATCATGGCGTTTGCAATAATTGTATCCAATGCGTAGCACAAACATTCGACTACTGCAATTCTGTGATTGGCCTAGTATTGTTAACGGTTCGTTGTTATCTTGCACATGCCTTTTCATTTCTATTGCGGATTTGACTTTTCGATAATTCTTCCTTTGTTATTTTCGTTTGGCTCAATCAAGTCCCACAGATTTCCATATAAATCCTCAAATACCGCAACTCTTCCGTATTCAAAGTCTTGTGGTGGTCTTATAAAATTTACTCCCCTGCTT
>JBDKJN010000098.1:0-8572 GCA_039796595.1 Bacteroidota bacterium | reverse complement strand
ATTCTAAGGACCTCTAAGGTAGGGCAGAAGGGAGTGTAAAGTTTCGAAGAATAAATACTTGATATTAGGTTTAATATGATTCAAGTTAAATCTATAAGGAAATAACTTTTTTAGGCTTTTTACTCACTTCAATATGTATAAGGTTTAATATATTTGAGTTAACTTCAATTCAATCTTCTATGTCCTTTCAATACAGCATACGTATAGTAACGCACATCATGCTTATTGCATGTTTTCATACAGCTGTTCTTGGACAAACGTTGGAGGATCTAGAAAATTCAGCATTTGATGCAGAGTATTCTGGTAATTTTATTCAGGCTATAGCCATTTACGATACCCTAATTCAAAGGGCAAAAGGCGTTGAACAATATGCTTTACGCTTACCTGAATATTACCATCAGCGTTCTATTGTCAAATGTGAATTAAGCCGATATGCAGAGGCTCTTGAAGATCTCAATATGTCCATTCAATTGGATGGAACCAATTGTATCAGTTTTGAATTACGCGGAAGAGTAAGGTTAAAGCTGAATGACCGCAAAGGAGCATGTAGTGATTTTGAAGAATCCCTTAGGATGTGTGACAATGCATACGTCAGAGAGTTGATTGCTATTCATGGTGATAAGTCCTGGAACTATGATAAAATACACAAGGTTTATAAAGGTGATAGCACCTTTGTCGAATATTCTATTTCAAGTTACATCAAAGAATGCAAAGCACATCGAGACACCACTTATTCCATCAGATATAGCCTTCTCGAAAAAGCAGATTGGGCGATATATTGGGATCAAGCATTGACAGTTAAAGCAGGTGAAGTGTATAGGACAAATGATAGTTTGTATAAAATAAATTATTATCCCTCAGGTCAAAAGAAGTCAGAAACGAGAGAGACAGGTTGGATCAATTTATGGGTTTACGATGCAGAATGGTGGGAAAATGGACAATTGAAGTATTGCGCAAATCCTAATGATACCAATTATCGAACTGCCACAACATACCATAGCAACGGAGTTAAATCGTGGGAAGCAAATTTGTGGGATAGCCAGGTTTGGGGACTAGAAACGTGTTGGTATGAAAACGGTAAAAAATCCGCTGAATATTACCATACTGTGTTTGATCAAGATCGAGCTCGTAAGGGGGATTATTACAGTAAGGAGCTCGGAAGTAAGCATTGGGATAAAAAAGGAAATGAAATAATAACTGATGTTAATGAGGAAGATCTTTATGGAGCGGTTTCATATCTCATATGTGGTTTGGACAACTATGATGCTGATATGAAGGTATTTTCAAAAAAGGTCTATTCTATGTTAGAAAATCCATTGCCGTTTCCTTGTGAAGAGGGAAAAGTTTGTTTATCTTTCAAAGTAAATAAAAATGGAGTAATCTCAGATATCACGGTACGCAATGGGTTGGAAGAATCAATCGACAAGGCATTCGTTAAAGCGATACAAAAGATAGGGTCTTGGACTTATTCCGAGGAATATTCTGTATACGTCGTAGTGTGCTTCGATATGAGAGAATTTCATTAGAGATGTGCAAATAAATCTTTAGCAAACCAAACCATATGAAGTATATAATCACCATTTTATTTGTAGGATTAATCCTGTCTTGCACCGTGTCAAAGAAAGCGGTAACAACACCAATTACTGGTAAGAACACGTTTCTATTAACAGAGGTCTCAACGGATCCCACTTACGGATTGTCGTCAGAAAACCCTGTTGAAGTGGGCGGAGCTCATAAAAATGAAGGACCTATTAATGAAAGGAGGTATCTGAATGCGTTGGCGGGTCCAAATGGTGAAAAAGTAATCTTCTACCGAGCTGGAAGTTGTTGCGCGGTAAAAAGTGAAAATGGCTTTTTGGGAATGGCCATGCTCGATAATTATCGAGTGACATGGGAAGGTTCCAAGGATACGGTGTCCATATACATCAACATGTATGACCACAGCAACTTAAAAGCCCCAGTTGGGTTTACGATCAAAAATAACTAGGCATTCGCATAATACATATCGTTTATGAATGGCGAGATTCATGAGCATGTCATTGATTAAAAATGAGTGACCGTGAAATGCACAGTTTTTCGCGGGTCACTTCATAGTGCGGATTGTAAAATGGCCAAAAAACACCTCATGGCCGATGTGCATTTTCTGAATTTATTGTTGATTTCGCAGATGCGTTCGGAGTGATTGCCTTTCGATGTCTGAATGGCAGTCGTTTTTGTCCTTTGGCTTCCGAGTGTTGATGATATCGGTTTTAACCGTTGTTTTTTGGACAGTGTTAAAATATATTAATGCCTTGATTGGAATACATTAAAAACTTATTATTTTCGTTCGGCATCATCAAATGGCAGACGTAAGAATATCTAAACCACAAAACAACCCGCTGCTGTTTCCACTCCATGATAACCAATCAACAACTGGTTGACAAACCACAACACCGAAGTAATCTTAGAAAGTTTTTCGGTAAAGAGTATTTTATTCTGAAACGACAGTTGAATTGGTGGATGGGAAAGGACAATTTCGCACAAGTCGATCCCAACATAAAGTACAATCATTCGCTCATCAAGCATAAGTCTTTCTTATTGCGTCCGTTAAAGGATGTTGATATGTACCTCCAGCACAACAAGGTCACTAATCTAAAAATTGCCATTGGACATCTGCATCAAGTGGTGATTCAGCCTGGACAAACTTTCTCCATTTGGCGCCTTGTTGGCAGACCCACCAAAGCAAAGGGTTATCTGGAAGGAATGACATTGCATAATGGAAAGGTGCTGTCGAACACCGGCGGCGGCCTCTGTCAATTGGGTAATTTATTGTATTGGATGGCTCTGCATAGTCCATTAACAATAAAAGAGCGTTGGCGACACGGTTACGATGTATTTCCAGACATTAACAGAACCATTCCCTTTGCATGCGGCGCAACATTAGCTTACAACTATATCGATCTGCAATTGAAAAACGATACGGACTATAATTTTCAAATCAATTTATGGCTAGATGAAGCGTATCTGAATGGTGAAATCTCCTGTGATACCAATTTGAATAGTCGATACGAAATCTTTGAAACCGATCATATGTTCAACCAGCAATGGTGGGGCGGATACACCCGTCACAATAAGATTTGGAAACGAATCACGAATCTGACGGATCATTCTGTGGTAGAAGAACTGGTGGCAGAAAACAATGCCATTATGATGTATAATCCGCTTTTAGACAAATAATTCACCAACGATATGCGTTGTGTTAAACTTCTTGTATTGATAACGCTACTCACCAAGTCTGAATTGATTTTCGGCCAAGATCTCGCTTGCGATTCTATTTACTCGTTCGGTGAGATCATGCCCAACTATCCGGATGGCGAGCAGGGACTCGTAAATTACTTCAACTTAGAATTGATGCCCATCCTCAATGATTCTTTGAACGATGACGTAAAGATGATTTCCAAGATCTATATTAAAGTCAACATAAATAGTCACGGGCAAGTAGTGGAGGCGGACATTATACAAAAGGACCTGTCAGCGGGTTGCAAAGCAGCGCTCGTGTCAAAACTATTAACGATGCAAGGTTGGTCACCTGGAATTCATAAGGGCCAACCCGCTTGCATGTCGATGACGATACCGGTCAAAATTACATATCGTTGAAAATGTTCTTTTTATTCGTGTTGAATTACAGTAGGATCTTTTATATTAGCATACTGACTTTAATTTGGATATACTGAAAAAGGCCATTTTTGACTTAACGTTTTTCAGTAAACCCTAACTAAGTTTTATGACACTGTGTTAAGCCGCTGACGGCTTAAGGTAGTTTATATTTGAAAGAAATACTATGAAACAATTTTGCCTTTTTGTCCTAATCCTTTTTAGTTCCTATGCATATGCGCAACGCGTGAGCATGAAGTCAGATGAAGTGACTTTGGAGCGGAACAGCTGTACCATTGGTTTCCTTAACGGTGGAGGTTCTCTTATTGGCTGTGATATAGAATTATTATTGGGCGAAAAAATGGGCTTTCAAGTAGGTGGCGGATTAATCGGATACGGAGTTGGTATTAATTATCATTTTAAGCCATCTATACGCAGTTCTTTTTTGTCCTTACAGTATAGAAGTATTGGTTTTGGAAATTATTTTGCTTTAAGTTCTATAGGACCAAACTTTGTTTATCGTAGTGAAAAATGGTTCACTTGTCAATTCGGAATCGGCGGAGTTGTCGATGTTGGTCCGTTATATCCTGCTAATAAAACACGACCAGATGCGGTACTCACTATTTCTATTGGCGGGTATTTTCCTTTTTAAAGGGACTGTTTTGTTTTGAAAAGATTGTTCTTTTAGGGGGGCTGTGGTGATTCTGCCCAGACAAGTTGCGGAGGCGGAGATAATTCAAAAGGAACTGTCAGCAGGTTGTAAAGTTGCGCTCGTGTCAAAACTGTTATCAATGGAAGGCTGGACACATGGCAAGATGGATGGCCAGTCCGTTTGCTCGATGGTTTCTTTGCCGATCAACAATTCATTGAAATGAATTGAATACCTGCCAGAGACAATGTTTAAACCATGAACAGGAAGGCAATAATTATTACAGTTCTCATTCTTGTTGTTATAGCTTCCATCGCAATTGGATATCTCAAGAGCTATAGCAATTATTACGAATTGGGTGAATCGGATTATTTCAAATTAAAAGTAGGTGAGGAAGTCACCATTAAATTTGATTCCAACGGATCAACAGGATATCACCATGAATGGATCAATAGGGATCAATGTCGTCATACTCATTTAATAATGGAAGATTATAGCCCAAGCTTGCAATCAAGAATGGGATATGTAGGCAGCGGAGGAACAGAATATTGGACCTTCAAATCTGCATCTATTGGAGTAGATACAATAATTATCGATCATATACCTCCAGATTATTTCCACCAATATCCATTGAACGGGGGTGAGAAGAGGGAAATTGACTTCCGTTTTGCATTGGTTTTTATCATGGAAACGTTGGAAGATTAACCGTATTATTACCTCCAACTTTAACTTGGATATGAAATATTTACTTTCTGTTCTATTCACGGTTTCTACTCTCGCTGTTGTTGGACAAATTCACACCATAGGAATGTTTGTCGGGCGCAATAAAACTACCGCGTTCCCCATAAAAGGTAGTGAGCCAGTGTATTCTACGGCAAGGACCAGTTACGGAATAACCTATGAGTACAAGACGAACAATCATGTAACTATTGGTGCGGAATTTTTTTACGATCAACGCGGATATGAGCAACTTTCGGCTAAAAACCACTACGCACAAACAATAGAAACAATATATTTTATTGAAAAATTTAATTTTGATTATTTGTCTTTACCTATAAAAGCAGGTTCGACTTTTGGAAAGAAAGTCTACGGTTTTTGGAATATTGGTTGGACTCCAGCTGTGCTAGTAAAAGCAGAAAAAATTGGACCTATTTGGGATTATTCGGATAATATCATTGGAGAAAAGAAATGGGATATGACGAAATCATATGATAAGTTTGATATGTCGATGCTTGTAGAATTTGGTGGAGGGCTGAATCTCAAAGATGGCATATGGTTTTATACATCAATAATGGCAAGATTAAGTCCATCCATCACAAAACGTGTATGCTGCGAGAGATCATTTAGACACGGTGGAGCGTTGCTTTCAGTAGGAATGAAATTTAACCTGATGAAATAGATCTTTCATAGAACTTCGCTAAATATGATATTATTCCTTAATTCTTCATGCAGTAGCAATAAGCGTTTCTGAAATTTATACTATTTTCGTTATGCTCTCGCCATGCAATTCACGTTTATCATAGGCTTACTCAGTGGGTGTCTTGCCCAAATCCAAGTCATTGGACAGGCTACCAACTATGAAGGTCGACTGTTGGACGATGAGAACAGCCAGGCAATACCTTATGTCTTAATCGAAAACATCAGTCAAAAAACCGGGGCATTGTCCAATACGGATGGCTATTTTCAAGTGAAAGCGGTTGTAGGGGATTCACTCCAGTGTTTAGCTATGGGTTACCAATTGATGCGATGGACGGTGGACAGTGTTGACAAGTACAAAGTATTGCGCCTTGTACCAACTAGCGTGGAATTGAACGAAGTCACAGTGCTTGCGAAGGACATGGGGTATCTGGCCGACATCATTGCACAAGCGCGCAAGGTTTTCAAGGCAGATCCTCGTACTGCCAAGGCTTATTTTGATTTGAAAACGTATTATGGCGACCAGCAAATTGAATTGCTTGAAGCTTATTCCAATGCTAAGCAGTTTGGGCCAAGTATTGAATCCATTCGATACAAAACAGGCCGTGTGGCATTGAAAAAATTCGAGGATCGCGTATTTGCATCTGTGGAAAGCTCGAAAGCAATAGTGCAGATCAATGCTTTTGAAGGACATGAAGATTTTCCAAACACTCCTATGGAAATGTCCGCTAAAAAAATGCGCAGCACATTTGTGTTTCGCGTTCAACGTCAATTTAAAGATGAAAAAGGAGATTCGATTCTAGTCATTGGATATCGCCCTCGTGTGGACGATGGAAAAAGTTGCAAAGGCCGTATATGGTTGAATACAACAAACCACACATTTCTCAAATGGACAATGGAAGTCGAAAACGCGCAGGAATACCCATTTATCCCTCTATTCCCAACAGATCGTGTTGAGAACTTTTACCTCAATATCACCCAGACATTTGAGCAAAAATCCGGATTATCGGCCATTAAACAAGTGGATTTTGTTTATGCAATGGATTATTACAGTGGCAATGGTCGCGAAGAATTTGTACGATACCCCATTCGAACCAGAGCGCTTTTGTACTTGTATGATCGGCAAGATGGCGGCTTTCAACTATCATTTTACCCGCCATTGTACGAGGATTATACCGATTATCGCAAGATGAGCTCAATACCCTACAATGCCACTTTTTGGGAACATCACAACGAATATGCACTGAGCGATAGTTTAAAATGGAATGCCTATTTCTTTAATGACACTGCGGATATAACAAGCCATAATCT
The DNA here is from genome assembly GCA_039796595.1 of Bacteroidota bacterium. GTDB lineage: Bacteria > Bacteroidota > Bacteroidia > Flavobacteriales_D > Sanyastnellaceae > CANHSF01. The sequence continues at coordinate 1,563 of JBDKJN010000098.1, read as the reverse complement.
TTTTAAAGGCCAACCTTTTCACGGTCGACGTTTTTATCAGAATAATTTTGTCGAGTGGTCTCCTAAACGAGTCTTAATTAGTGATGTTGCCGAGGATAGTATTGCCAGAAATGCGATCATTGGCACAAGGTCAACCATGTATGATATAGCAGTGCATGTGTATTTTGATGTGTTCAACTATACCGATTCGATGCAAGTGAGCTCGGTGGTAATGATGGATCCTTTTCGAACCTATTATTATTTGGAAAGGGATGCAGCATCAGACTGTTTTATCAATATGTATTTTGATTTGTGTGAAGTGCTGCGTCGTCAATGGTTACGTAAAATGCATGAACATAGCACCAACGAAAAACAATATCGCGAGGCTTTTGTTCTTTTTGAGCTAGAACGTTTACGGTTTTTAGATACTTTTAAAAAGGATGTTCAACGAGGTCAAAACGAAAGTGCTATGCGGAGATACAACGAGATAATACTGGAGGAATTACAGATCAATAATATAGAGATTTTTCAACTATTCCAGAATAAACAGTGAAAACCCTGATAAAACTACTCTTTGTATTGTTGGTAGGCTGCGCTATGGGACGTCAAGGTGTCTATCTCAAAGAAATGGAGACTACGCCTATCTTGACAATAAGCAATGGTTTGCTAACTGTTAACACCACGAATTCAAAAGAGAATTCGGCTTTGTTGATCTATAAAATGGCAATATCGGTGGACATCAACAATAAGGAAGTCTATATAACAGTAGAGCAGGCTGCAGGCAAGAAATGCCTCGAGGCTTTTACCTTTCAACTTGCTGATTATAATATTAGCGATCCTTCGGGATTCACTTTTTTATTGGGTTGACCCTGACAAGAATACGACAATTGTCAGGAAACAAATCATCCAATAATGATCTATCTTGCGACCTGTAATTGAATTGTGAACATGTATTGTTCTCCGAAGATTGTAATATCGACGGCAAACAATACAATTAAACTGAGCTTAGAAACACATCTGCTGCAAGAAAAAGATGCCAAAATATTTTCCATTTATCATTGGTGATGACGGTGAACATTTCACGATTCTGGTGCAAACCGAATGCAAGGACGTATATCCAAAATATGCTAGAATCTTTGGAGAAAATGATTATTCAGGCAACGGATATTGTTGGGAAGGGCATATCATTCAGTTGCTAGAGGAATTAGACCCTGAACTCCTTGAGCATATTGATTTTGATCCTGAAGAGGCAGTTCTTTTTGCCTATATAGATACAAGAGAAAATCAAATGCGATTCTTAGAATTGTTATGCCCGATTTTCGAAGACCTTGAGAAATTGGGAGAACATGTAGCAAAGGCAGATCGATCTCGGATTGATGAATGATGTGCGCTATCGACTTTACCCTTTGCGATCAGGTTTTAAAGTTGACGGATTAACGGTTTAGCTCTCATTCATGCTATTTTAAACTTAGGAATCAGTAAATACCTAAACAATTAAATATAGCATGAAAGAATTTCTAAACAGCAAAATCCACGGAGACCCATTTGATATTTAACTTCTATCCGAATCCATTGAAAGAGATC
>JBDKJN010000097.1:0-4308 GCA_039796595.1 Bacteroidota bacterium | reverse complement strand
GGGTTGGCGTTCTGCTTCTATTAGCTTTGAAAAAAAACCTTAGCAACGTGACTCTTATTAAATCAATTTCTGGTATCCGAGGTACCATAGGGGGTAAAGAAGATGAAGGCCTTACACCCATCGATGTAGTTAAATACAGCGCTGCGTATTGCAGCATCATGCAGACCGCGGCTAAAACGCGCCAAATTCGTATAGTCATTGGTCGCGATGCACGCGTCAGCGGTCCAATGGTCGCGAATCTTGTAGCACAAACTTTGATCGGTATGGGGGCCGATGTCATTGATTTAGGATTAAGTACAACTCCTTCAGTGGAGGTGGCGGTTAAAAAATTATCTGCTCATGGTGGAATCATTCTAACAGCGAGCCATAACCCCGGACAATGGAACGCACTCAAATTACTTAATGCTGCAGGTGAGTTTATTTCTGCTGAGCAAGGAAAGCAGTTATTGGACTTGGCCAATTCTGGTGAAGTGGAATTTGCCTCAGTGGATCAGCTCGGTCAACTGCGTACTTACGATTTTTTAAATGAACATATTCAGGATGTTCTCGCCTTACCATTGGTCGATATAGACGCCATTCGGAATGCGAATCTGAATGTAGCAGTTGATGCAGTTAATAGCTCAGGAGGAATTTACGTGCCCGCATTGCTCAAAGCGCTAGGTGTAGAAAAGATGTCTTTAATTTACTGTGAGCCCAATGGATTGTTTCCTCACAATCCAGAGCCTTTACCCGAACACCTTACCGATTTATCGGGACATGTGATCGAGAACAAATGCGATATGGGAATCACCGTTGACCCGGACGTTGACCGTTTGGCGTTTGTTTGTGAGGATGGCACTATGTTCGGTGAAGAATATACTTTGGTGGCCGTGGCAGATTACGTGTTGTCACACAGAAAAGGTAATACGGTTTCTAATTTGTCTTCAACCAGAGCACTCCGCGATGTAACACTTCGTCATGGCGGCTCTTATACAGCATCTGCGGTTGGAGAAGTGAATGTGGTGAAAGCTATGAAAGATACGCATGCAGTTATTGGCGGTGAAGGCAATGGTGGAGTGATCTATCCCGATGCGCATTATGGTCGCGACGCACTCGCAGGCATTGCATTATTTCTCTCGCATTTTGCCAAACAAAAATTGACCATGTCGCAGTTGCGTGACAGTTATCCGAAGTACGTTATCTCAAAGAATAAAATTGATCTGGTACAAGGCATGGATGTGGATGGTATTCTTGAGCGTGTGCAATCCTTGTTTTCTGATGCACAAATCAATACCGTTGATGGAGTAAAATTTGATTTCCCTGATGGATGGGTGCATCTGCGCAAAAGCAATACTGAGCCGATTGTGCGTGTATATGCTGAACATCAAACTGCTGATGGAGCCAATGCTTTGGCTGATCGTGTTATCAAAGCTGTAAAACAAATTGCGGGTTTGAATGAATAATCTAAGCCAATGAAAAGGAGAAATTTTCTACTCGGTGGGTTACTTGGTGGAGGCGCAATGCTGACAACGCCATGGATTGCAAGTTTTGCTAATCAACCCGAAAAACGCAAACGCACCAAGCCATTTATGGAAGGCCTTGTTCTATCGACATGGAACGCTGGCATAGTTGCGAATGAGCACGCATGGAAGACATTGCAGTCTGGAGGAAGTGCCTTGGATATGGCTGAGAAAGGTGTGAATGCTATTGAAGCGGATTTCACCAATCGCTATGTGGGGCTCGGTGGATTGCCTGACCGAGAAGGCCATACGACACTTGATGCCTGCATCATGGACAGCAAAGGAATGGCAGGGAGTGTGATGTGTGTGGAGAAAGTTAAGTTCCCTTCTTCGCTTGCGCGCTTGGTGATGGAAAGAACACCGCATGTTCAACTGGTGGGTCCAGGTGCACAACAATTCGCGACCGAACAGGGCATCGTTCTCGATGATTTTGTAAGTGATGAGGCGCAACGCATGTATGACGAATGGCTCGTAAAAAGCGAATACAAGCCTGTCATAAATGTAGAAAATCACGATACCATTGGTTTGTTGGCAATGGATAAAATGGGTGATATCGCGGGCGTATGCACTACAAGTGGCATGGCATTCAAAATGAAGGGCCGGGTTGGTGATTCGCCCATTATTGGCGCGGGATTGTATGTGGACAATGAGGTTGGTGGAGCCACTGCCACAGGGCTTGGTGAAGCAGTTGTTCGTACGTGTGGGTCTTTTTTGGTGGTCGAGTTGATGCGCCAAGGAATGTCACCTCAAAAGGCGTGCGAAGTCGCCGTCGATCGAATTCGCAAAAAACATGACAATGTCAAAGATTTTCAAGTCGGTTTTATTGCGGTGAACAAGGCCGGCGAAATTGGTGGCTATTCCGTGCAACCAGGTTTTACTTATGCATTGCACAAGAACGGCGAGAACAAATTGTTTAACGCCAAAAGTCTTTTTTAAAGTCTTAAGCTAATGGCAATTGCAAATGTGATAGCGAGACATTCTAGTTTTTCAGCGCTGTCAACACCTCATGGAGTAGCGTTGCAGGCCCACCAAAATGCTCTACGACTTTTGCATGTGGAGCAAACTCACTTAGAGCAGCTTCCAAAGAAATTTTGTTGTGTGGATCAACACCTCCCATGATCAACACCACATCGATTGCTGAGGTGCGCACATAGTCAACGGCTTCGGCCAAGACGATGTAACCATGGATTGAAAAACCGCCCTTGGATAGTATAGTATTTGCGTTGTTTACAACATAATCATGTTTTGCAAATACCAGGATATGTTTTATTTGAGGCGTTTCAACCGCCGTGATCGTGGGTGTCTCTTCCATAAGTTCCGCCAAATGACGTGATATTCTTCCAGAATGCAATATTATCTCATGTGGCGCATTTTTACAACTCATTTCTTGGGATTCTAAGGGAGCAATAGACCTGTCAAAGGATAGGTGACAGCTATTCTATTGAGTCAGAAGGCGAGAGCTACTATTTGTTCCACTCCGGTAATCTTTAGCTCAGTAATACCACGATTAAAAATTTGAGTAAATTTGATCACCAGACGATTTGGTTTAGTCATGGTGCGGCTATCTTCGCTTCGTGAATCCATTCAAGAGTTTATTCATGCTCATGCGCCCAATCAATTTGTTGATTGTGGTTTTGACTATGGTGGTGACGCGTTACGTGGTGGTCTTGCCCATGGCTGTAAAATCAGGTGTAGGCATGAAATCTGAATTGGGCCATGGTGGTTTTGCGGCTTTGGTGTTGGCGGCCGTTCTTCTGACAGCTGCTGGCAATATGATTAACGACTACTTCGATCTTCGTGTAGACCAAATCAATAAACCGGAGAAGATTATTGTGGGCAAAAAGGTTAAGCGGAGAGTTGCAATAGTCTTGCATCAGGTATTTAATCTTTTGGCCGTTTTGCTTACTGCAATAGTTTGCGCTACTACGGATTTCTGGTGGCCGATTCTCATTCCCATCTCCGTCGCTACGTTGTTGTGGTTTTATTCGCCTGTACTGAAGAAAAAATGGCTGATTGGTAATGTTGTGGTAGCACTTTGCACGGCCCTTGTGCCATATTGGTCTGTTGTTTTTGACTTGCATCACATGCAGGTGCGCTATGTTGATCAATGGGTAGATGGCGAAAATTTGATGAGCAGAATAGAATTGGTTTTGGGATTGATTTGTTTGGCTTCGTTTCTGCTTAATCTGATTCGAGAGGCACTCAAAGATGCGGAGGATGTAGTCGGCGATGCATCGGGGGAGTATAACACCTTGCCATTGGTCTCAGGCTTGGCTTCGACGGTGAGATATACGCAAATAGTGTTGGCCGCATATCTCATTCTAATGGTGTTTTTTATGATGCGGCCAGTGCTGCAATTTCAATCGAGCATAGCATTTTTAGTGATATCTATTGCGTTAATTGTTGTGCCTGGAATTGTTTCATTCGTCATGATCAGCCGATCAGAATCCAAAGAGCATTTCACTCGTGCGTCAGCGACTGTGAAGTGGACGATGTTGCTTGGTTTAATTGCAGTGGTAATACTTAGCCGAATGGCTTGGTACTAGACCACTTTCCATAGTGCAGCCTGAGCTCTTACAGCGCGTATCCATCGCAACCCTATAGCGTAGCCGAAGTGCAACCTGAGCGAATCCGAGGTGCAACCTGAGCTCCGCCTGAGCGAAGCCGAAGTGCAACCTGAGCTCCGCCTGAGCGAATCCGAAGTGCAACCTGAGCGAAGCCGAAGTGCAACCTGAGCGAAGCCGAAGTGCAACCTGAGCGAAGCCGAAGTGCAACCTGAGCGAAGCCGAAGTGCAACCTGAGCGAAGCC
>JBDKJN010000096.1:0-3334 GCA_039796595.1 Bacteroidota bacterium | reverse complement strand
TCCTTTTACACCAACTGCTGCAGCGCATTCGACATCACGCGATTTGTCGCCGATCATGATGCTTTGTGATGCATCGATTTTGTAGCGCGCTATGGCTCGTTCCATCAACAATGAGCCCGGCTTGCGCGACAAGGATTTGCTGTAATCGGGATGATGTGGTGAATAATAGAAATGAGTGATTTGAAATCCTTCATCTATACAAGATTGTTGCAATTTTTCATGCATACGATGCACTTCGGCATGATCGTACAAGCCTTTGGCAATGCCACCCTGATTGGTGATGATGATGATCTTATATCCCTTGCTGTGCGCGAGTTTTAGCGCTTGTATAACAGTAGGGAGAATCACAAATTCACTTAAACTCATCGTGTAGTCACCAGGGTCATGGTTGATTACACCATCGCGATCGAGGAATAAAGCTTTGTCCATAGTTTTTTTAGTTGTTGAAGGCCAATAACGATTTCCAGGCGCCTTCGATATCGTTGTCTGCCAAACATTCTTTGGCGCGCTGATGTAGGGCTTTTTCTAATTCGTTGGGACTATCTTCGAGGCTAATAAAGATTTCCGATAACTCAATGAGTTTATATTCATTGACGCTGGTTTCATCAGGCAAATGCTCAACACCAGCCAATTTAGCAAGTTCGTTACCCGTGAGCACCGAACTGTTCAGGACATCCTTGGGCAGTTGGTCGAATCCAATGGCGATTTTTGTCGTTGGCTGAGGCAATTGGAAAAGTCCTGCATTAGCGCGAGTGTACCAATGCCCACCCATGCGAGCAACTTGATCCATTTTCATTGGATCGATTTTTCCATCGGCGTTTAATACTTCTTCGCGAATATGCATTTTTATTATTTCGCAAACAACTAAGTTTCCGGCACCACCATTGGGCCCAAGCTCAATGACTTGATTGATTTTGCATTCCATCTGCACATAAGACTCTCCAACGCGTGGTGGACCAACAAGGTCGGAAGGAACTGCAGTTAGTCCTGCTTTTTCAAATTCGTTGACTCCCGAGGCGTACTCTGTACTCGTAAGTGACATTTGCTCGACCATATCGTGATTGACAATATTGATCACACATTCAGCCACCTGTTTGGCATTTTCATAGGTGTGTTTGGTTGTGTTGTCACGGCCACGACGGGCGGGCGAAAAAATGGCAATCGGTGGATTGACGCTGAAAATATTGAAAAAGCTATAGGGTGCGAGGTTGACGTTTCCTTCAACATCTATGGTGCTCACAAAAGCGATGGGACGAGGTCCAACGGCTCCAAGGAGGTATTGATGCAATTCGGCTACGGCTAAATCGGCGGGTAGAATACTGCGCATGTGATAAATATGAATTGCAAATATCTGTTGCTCAGAGGATAAATAAAATTAAAATTATATCGATTCCTGTCCTTTGAATTGATTTTTTGATTAGCTTTCGACTGGAATTCAAACACATAAACTTTTACTCATGAGAAAAATTTTTACACTTATTCTAGCCGCTGCGGCGACTTGGGGAGCCACAGCACAAGTGGTGATTGACAACACTCAGACAGGTCAAACTATCGTTGAAGACATCTTTCTGGGCAACGGAATTTTTGTTGCCAACGTGATGTTCAATGGTGTAAGCGCTGATGTTGTAAACGACCAACTCGGAACATTTACGGATGCCAATAACGGTATCGGTATTGGCCAGGGACTTTGTATGTCAACTGGCGTTGTTGCTGGAATGGCAACTGGTGATGTTTTTGGTGCACCAGTGGCGCCTTACTACGTTCAAGATGCAGACATTTTGGCTTTGCTCTTAAATGAGTCAACCGTAAATGATCTCGCTAGTTTGGAATTTGATTTTATTGCCACCGGCGACATTTGCAATTTCCAGTATGTATTTGCTTCGGATGAATATCCTGAATGGGTCGAATCTGCTTTCAATGATCACTTTGGATTTTTCGTTAGTGGACCTGGCATCGTAGGACCATATAGCAACGGAGGTGTGAATATCGCACTGATTCCTGGCACTACAGAAAGCGTGGGTATCAATACACTCAATGCGGCAGAGCACAGCGAATATTATATCGATAACCAAAGCATGGCTACATCCGTTGGCTTCGATGCTTTCACGACAGTATTGAATGCACATATTGAAAACTTGGTAGTAGGAGAGACGTATCATGTAAAATTGATCATTGCTGACGTTGCGGATGCGGCTTTGGATTCTGGCGTGTTTTTGCGTGGCGACAGCTTCCAACAAGAATGCTCAGAATCAGGACCAAACGGCGTGATGACGGAGACATGTATGTTGAGCACATTGAATGCAGAAGTACATTACACTGAAAATTGCGGAACGATTTCATTGACCAATATGAGCGAGATGAACATCGAAACCACCAACTGTTATTACGAGATGGGTGATGGCAGCACGACTGCGGCTTGTGATGCAAACACCATGTACACCTATGATGGTCCAGGCACTTACACCCTTAAGTTGGTTTATGAAGTGGGTGCCTTTAAAGCTAAGTTCACAGTAGGCGAAATTCTAATCAGCGACGCACCTCCAGCAACACCAATGATTAGTGTTGATGGTGACGGATTGAACATTATGGTTCAAAACTGGGATGGTGTTTCCACATTGCAATGGTTCCTGAACGGAGTTGCGATTAGTGGCGCCACAGGAGTGAGCACACCTTTATCGACTTCAGGCATGTACAGCGTTGTAGCTAACAATGGTTGTCCAGCGGAATCAGCAGGTTTACAAGTGAACAACATTGTTGATGCCAAGGCCAATGTTGCTTTCGCAGCGTTTCCTAACCCATCAGATGACGTGGTGAATATCCGCATGAATGCTTCAAGCGCTCGCGTTGATGTTTACAACAGTGCAGGACAATTGGTGGTATCAGAAGTATTGCGTCAAGGTCAGGTATTGGTTTTGGATCAACCTGCTGGCGTTTACCACATCAACTGCATCGACGGCAATGGCCAAACTTTGCACCGTTCACAGGCTGTGGTGAGATAGGCTACGCATGCGCATTTAAAAATTTAATATTTAAAGATTTAAGTTGTGATTCAGGTTCAATGTTGAATGGCTTCGCATTTAAATAATTAAAAATTTAAAGATTTAAGTGGTGATTGAGGTTCGAAGGTGATAGGCTTCGCATTTAAATATTTAGAATTTAAAGATTTAAGTTGTGATTTTGTTTCAACGATGCATGGAGGTATAAACGATCAACTCCACACAACAAGTGAAGTTTGAGGTTAGACATTGGGCGACAGGTAGCTACCAAATCAGTCTGCTTCAAAATGATCGCGTTATTGAGTCAACAACACTAAATGTGGTTCATTAAAATAAAA
>JBDKJN010000095.1:0-7680 GCA_039796595.1 Bacteroidota bacterium | reverse complement strand
TTGTTTTTTTGTCCGATCGAGGCAGGTCAGCCATCCATTCAGAATGCCCGGTTTCCACTAATGTAATACCTTGTGCCAGCGCGCTTCGATTGCCCTGTTGAATGAGCGGAATAAGTGCAGTCGTATCTATAGTTCTACCACTTTTGAGACTTTCTACGGCCCTTCGCTTAGCGTCATTGGATGCGTTGTCGTTCATGAATGAGCAAGGGTTTGTCGGTGATGTTCCATGAGTAGAATGCCGGCTGCTACCGAAGCATTGAGCGATTCGGCGCCAGCCTCACCGGGAATGGTAATACGTAGATCGAGGTGTTGAATCAACTGTTCCGATATACCATGGCTTTCTGATCCAATCACAATGGCATGCGCCCCGGTGAAAGAAGCAGTATAGGCGGATTGACCATTGAGCACAGCGCCACACAATTGATAGCCCGCATTTTTAACCGTAGTAACCAATTGGTCAATACTTAAATACTCGACATGAGAACGAAAAATGCTACCCATAGTTGATTGAACGACCTTCGGATTGGTGAGTTCAACACAATTGGGAGTGCAATAGACATTTCGAATACCAAACCAGTCGGCTGTCCTCAGGATTGTCCCTAGATTTCCTGGGTCACTGACACCGTCGAGGATGGCGATTCGAGGTTTTTTAGAGAGATCAATTTTTGAATGACGGCTACGCAGAACCACCAGGTGAGCAGACGGAGTATGCAATTGGCTCATCATTTCCATTTCGTGGGCACTGACCTTAATAGCCTGGGAGTGTTTGGCAATAAAATCGTCATCGGTTGAATATAAACTATGGATTTCAAAATTGCTGGCTAGAGCTTCCTGCGTGAGTTTAAGTCCTTCCGCTATGAAACAACCAGACTCTTGTCGGAATTTCTTATGACCAAGTGAACGAACGAATTTGATGTCTTTTTTGAACAGCTGCACAATGCAAATCTAAGCGGCAACAGCATAAAAAATTTTATCGAGCGAAAAATCGAGCGCAGACTCGTTTAGATCATTCACAGAGATTCATTATTGCGATGTTAATGTGTATCTAAAGTGCTGGAATTGGCAAGATTTTCGCAAATTGCAGCCGATTTAATGCCAATCCGGACCACATATGCGCATATTCTGCTGTTTATGGGCCTCATCTTGATGGGCTCATGCACCATGTTTCATCGTATTGGTGAGAATGAAATATATCTGAAAAAGCATAAGGTCGTCGTACATGAAGAAGAGTTTGGTACACCGGATTCAACATTAAGTCGCACCCAGCGATTATCCAATGATTGGGGAATAAGTAATGTTCCGGATAATTATACCATTCCAGATGAGGACTTGTTGGGACTCACTAAATTAAAGCCCAATCGTCGCATTCTGTGGGCGCGATTTAATCTTGGAATATACACTTTAGTTCCCAAGAAAAGATTAAAGTACAGTGAAGAGAGAGCGGCGTTGAGATGTTATCAAAAGAATATACGTCGGGCAGCGAAAGGCAAGAAACCGAAGGAAGGATGCAAGAGTTTTTGGATGTGGATGGCCTATACAGTAGGAGAACCACCAGCGCAATTGGATAGCCTTAAATTGCAGAAGGCCGAGCAACAAATGTCGGTTTATTTGGCAAAAAATGGTTACTTCGAGAACAAGGTTGAAGCACGCGTAATATTCAAACGCGACGGACTAATTTTTTGGAGGAAGGGAAAAAAATGTAAGGTACAATACCACATTTACCCCAATGCTCCATACAAGGTGAGAGAGATAGATCATTCTGTAGAAGATCAAGCAATAGCAAAAATTTATCCTGCTTTAAGTAAAGAAACGCTTCTTCGTTCGGGGGATAAATTCAGTATTGACGTTTTGGATCAGGAACGCGAACGAATCACACATATATTGAATAATCGCGGCTATTATGAATTTACCAAGGACTACATTGTATTTGATGCAGACAGCTCAGTAGGTGATCGGCAGGTAGACTTAAAGTTACTCATAACCTCACCGCGCACAACCTCACCAACATATCCAGATAGCCTTATTGTCGTTCCGCATAAGAAGTTTTTTATGGGCAAGATTTATGTCCACACGGATTACGATCTTTCTAACCCATTGGACGCGAATAAGGATACCCTTTACCATGATGGAGTGTATATTATTTACAAAGACAAACCCAGCATAACCAAAGAGTTGATTTCATGCACACAAATCATTCAGACGAATGAATTGTATCAGAAAGATAAATTGGAAAACACATATAAGAGATACAGTCAGCTTGGTGTAATGCGAGCGACTTCTATTCTCTTAACGCCTTTGGCTGTGGTTGATTCTTCAGGAATTTATATGTTAGAAGCCCACATACGACTAACGCCAAATAAATTTCAGGGCTATCAATTTTATCCGAATGTGACCCATCGGGATGGAAATTTTGGTATTTATAGTGCATTGTCTTATCGCCATCGGAATTTATTTGGAGGAGCTGAAGCCTTGGAAATACAAGTTCAGGGTGGGGTTGAAGCAGCACAAACCTTGATATATAGTGATAATCCCAACAACCAGCAAAGTCAGAATTTCAGGAGGGCATTTGCCTTGAACACCTTCGAAGTGGGACCTGAGATCACTTATAAAGTGCCACGATTGTGGCCATTGAATTGCGATCGTACGCGCAAGAGTTCGGAGCCATTTAGCTCGATCACAACAGGTTTGAATTACCAAAATAGACCTGAATATTTGCGGACTTTGAGCACACTACGATTCAGTTGGAGTGCCATAGCGAATCCAGATCAGGTATCACGTTGGACTTTGAACTGGGCCGAAATGAGTTTGATCAAAATCCATAAGGATCAGGCATTCATTGATTTTTTGGAAGGTCAAAGAGATAGCCTTTTGAAGAACAGTTATCAGGACCATTTGATTTTGTCTTTTTTAAATGCCTCATACAGTGTGAATACACAAAAGAAATCGTATCAGCGGGCATATTTGTTTTGGAAGATTTCGGGTGGCTTTACCGGTGTAGGTGCGCGAGTGGTAAAGGATATTTTTGGTGCTGAAAAGGATAGCATCGGATCGTATACCATGTTGGATTTGCGATTTGCGCATTTTGGACGAGTAGAAAACGAGTTTAAGTGGTTGATCAACGTCAATGATAAAAATGCGTTTGCATTCCGGGTTTATCAAGGTATAGGAGTCCCATTAAAAAATAATCCTTCATTGCCATTTGAGAAAAGCTTTTTCAGCGGCGGTAGCAATGGCATAAGAGCTTGGCAAGCAAGAACCTTGGGTCCAGGGTCGTGGCGGAGTAATAATAGCCTTCGGACGTTCAACAACATAGGAGAGTTAAAGCTTGAGGGGAATTTTGAATACCGATTCAAAATGACGAATATGCTCAACTGGGCGTTGTTCTATGATGTGGGGAATATTTGGTTGTTAAAGCCAAACGAAGCAAAGCCCGGAGGAGACTTTACCTCCGAGCGCTTCTTATCTGAAATAGCGATGGGTGCTGGAGTAGGATTGCGATTGAATTTTGATTTTTTCCTGGTGCGATTTGATTTTGGATTGCAGTTAAAAGATCCTTCTAAAGTAGTTGGAGAAAGATGGTTGTGGCAGCCAAAAACCGAATACTTGGAATTTGTACATGAGAATATTGATGCCAACACGACGTCTATCCCGTTGAGATCAATATCCATGTTCAATTTGGGTATCGGCTTTCCATTTTAAGCGCATAATTCGATGATGTTTTTTGTACATTCACTGCATATTATTGTACTATGAAATTTTCATTGATCATCGCACTGACTGTTGGAGTCGCAGTAGTAGGTTGTGGGGAACCATCTGTTTCCGAAAAGAAACCAGAACCGAAGTCAGAAAACAAAACCGAAGTAGCACCGATGCTTTATTTTAAAGCTTCAGGTAATGAGCCGGGATGGATTCTCAATATGATGTCATCAGAGCAAGGCACATTTCCGGTGGAGCTTGTGCTCGATTACGGAGCAGATACATTGCGCGGTAATCTGACGAAAATTCCAATAATGGAACAAAGCGGAGAAGGGAAGGGCTCTCCAACGGTTGGGACAAATGAGGTGAAATACACAGGAAACTTAGTTGGTAACGATAGAAATGAGGCATTGAAATTGGCGATCGTCAGTGGAATTTGTTCGGATGATGCGGACAAGCAACATGGCACGTCTGTAACCATAACCTTATCTGATCAGGTATTAAGAGGGTGTGGAGACTATTTTGAATAGGCAATTACTTGATTAACAAATGCAATTATTTTGACGAACTATTGTATTTGATCAATTCGAAGTTTTTTAATAGGTTTGTAGAGCGGAACGCAATTAACCTCTTGTAAGGAGTGCGGTCGTCACATTTTATTTTTTAGCTTAATGATAGCAACAACTGCGGGTATAGATATTCGCAAAACCACAAATAGTCGAATCCAGGAGGTGGATTGGGCTAATCTGGGATTTGGCAAAACATTTTCTGATCACATGGTGGTCATTGAATTCAAGGATGGTGAATGGAAACGTCCGACAATTATGCCTTATGGTCCTATTCCTTTCAGTCCTGCAATTAGTGCTTTGCATTACGGTCAGGCCATTTTTGAAGGCTTAAAAGCTTACAAAAATGACCGAGGAGAAGTCAATGTTTTTCGTCCCGAAAAGAATGCCGAACGGCTGAATGTCTCTGCAACACGAATGTGTATGCCTACTTTGCCGGTGGAGACCTTTGTAGAGACTTTGCGTGCCTTGATTCAATTGGATTCTGGATGGATTCCAAGTGGAGAAGGCGAATCGTTGTATATACGACCACATATGTTTGCGGTAGATGAGTTTGTAGGCGTGAGACCTAGCGAAACATATATGTTCGTGATTTTCTGCTGTCCGGTAGGAAAATACTATACCAATGAATTGCGAGTTCGCATCGAGGATAAATACACCAGAGCCGTACGAGGTGGCACTGGTCATGCAAAAGCGGCCGGTAATTACGGAGCGTCTTTGTTCCCTACCCAGATTGCTAAAGATGCTGGATTTGATCAGATCTTATGGACGGATTCTCAAGAGCACGCCTACTTTGAGGAGAGCGGCACAATGAATGTGGTATTTCAATCAGGCAACACCATTTTAACACCGATGTTAAGCGATAGCATTTTGGATGGCGTTACACGTGATTCGGTGCTGCAGGTTGGTCGTGATATGGGCTACACTGTTGAAGAGAGAAGAATCAGTGTTGCTGAGATAGTTGAACTCATGCGTCAGGGTAAATTGGATACTGCATTTGGCGTTGGAACTGCGGCTACGATTGCGCCTATTCGAAGTATAACCTTTGGAAATGAAGAGTTTATATTAAAAGCGCAAACTTCTGAAGATTTTCCGATTCGAGCAGGAGAGCATCTTGATCAATTGAAACGAGGCTTGATAGCGGATCCACACCATTGGAATCTTCGCATACTTTGAGGCTCATCCCATAACGGAAACGCCTGAAATACGAGTGTTTTGTAGCTTTATTTGTTTGGGGTTTGGTTTACAGCCTCCCGATTGAACATGAAGCAGAAGAGCATGAGAATACTGCTGTTTTTGGATTTGACCGGGTTTTTGATTACGGCCTTTGGGTTTAATCCAAGAAGATTTATTTCGTACTTCCGTCTGTTATTCGTAGGTTTGAGGCGTAATACTGTATAATATTATGTGGAAAGAGATCGACAACAAGCTCATCCGGGAGTTTCGATTCAAGGATTTTCAAGAGGCATTTACCTTCATGACGCGAGTAGCATTCATCGCAGAAAAGATGAATCACCACCCGGCATGGTTCAATGTCTACAATTACGTGAAGTTGGAATTGAGTACACATGACGCAGGCGATGTGATCACTGACAAGGATCGCAAATTGGCCCTAGCCATCGATGAAATTTTACAGTAATTCTGGATTCTCCATTTAATCCTAGTACTTTTGCAAAGCTATTCGTGAGAATAGCCGTGTTTATTTAAATCAGCAAAGATAAATTTTTGATATGTCAGAATTGAAAACCACGCCTGCGGTCAATGCAACCGGAGGTTCAATTACTGGTGCTATGTCGACATTTGACCACGAACAAGTGGTTTTTTGCCAGGATAATGCAACTGGTTTGAAAGCGATCATCGCTATTCACAACACAACCTTGGGTCCGGCCGTTGGAGGAACACGCATGTGGGCCTACGCAAGCGAATCAGACGCCATCACAGACGTTCTTCGTCTCTCGCGAGGAATGACCTATAAAAGCGCACTTGCCGGTTTAAATATTGGCGGTGGTAAAGCAGTAATCATTGGCAATGCCCGCACCGATAAAAGCGAAGCCTTGGTTCGTCGTTTTGGCAAATTTGTAAATAGTCTTGGCGGAAAATATATCACAGCCGAGGATGTAGGAATTTCTACACGTGATATGGAATACGTAAAAATGGAAACCAACCATGTCGTTGGTTTACCTGAATATCGTGGTGGTAGTGGAGATCCAAGTCCAGTAACAGCCTATGGGGTGTACATGGGAATGAAAGCCAGCGTTAAGGAATTGACCGGCAACGACTCATTGGCGGGTAAAAAAATATTGGTGCAAGGCGTTGGACATGTGGGCGAATATTTGGTGGAACACCTGGTGAAGGAAAATGCCAAGGTGATGATTGCCGATATTTATGACGATCGAGTTAAACATGTCGTTGATACGTATGGCGTACAAGCCGTTCATGTGGATGATGTGTATAAACAAGACATGGACATTTATAGCCCTTGCGCTTTAGGAGCTACGATCAACGACGATACTTTGGCCTTGTTGAACTGTTCAATAGTTTGTGGAGCAGCAAATAATCAGCTAAAAGATGAAAAGGTGCATGGAGTGAAAGTCTTGGAAAAAGGCATGTTATACGCTCCTGATTATTTGGTGAATGCTGGTGGAATTATCAATTGTTATTGGGAAATCATAGGATACAATCGCAATGCAGCGTTGGCACAGGCGGAACAGATTTATCAAACAACATTGGATATTTATAAAAAATCAGGTGAGGAAAAAATTCCAACATACCTGGCCGCAAATCAAATTGCCGAGGCTAGAATTGCATCTGTTGGCGAAATGAAAAAAAGAATCTGATTTCTTTCATTGGCGCAACAAAATTAAGGGGGGGGCGTTGTAGAAAATTTTAACGGTGGTAAAGACTACCGGACAAGTAACTATATCATGCTGAATAGAAGACATATCCGCATCAAAACACTTCAAGTTTTGTTTGCATTTTACAGCGAAGAAGGAGCTGACATCGTACGTTATGAAAAAATGCTCTTTGAGAGCTTTGATCGATACCGTGATCTCTACCTTGCTTTGCTTTCACTCTTGCCTGAGATGCAACATAAAGCAATCGAAAAGATTGAGGCTGGAATGAATAAAAAACTTCCAAGCAAGGAAGATTTGCATCCCAATACCAAATTCGTGACCAATCATTTGCTCAGAATATTGAGCAATAGCAAAATTTTGGCTAAGGCCGAAAAGGATAATCATATCAAATGGCGCGAGAATCCAGACTTATTGAAGTCTTGTTTTAAGTTGCTTACTGAAAGCGAAGATTATAAAGAATACATGGCCTCTAAAGAGCGTGGATTCAGTCATGATCGCGAGTATCTCATTCGCATGTTCAAACGTCAGATGATCAACTTCGAGGCCATCCACGAATGGTTGGA
>JBDKJN010000094.1:0-3081 GCA_039796595.1 Bacteroidota bacterium | reverse complement strand
GTTCGAACATAAATTTACCTGATCCTATCGCTTGAAATATTCCCGGTGAACTTAAATCAAAATAAAAGAAATAATCGCCTGCTATACATTGGTCATTCGGAATTGTACTATAGTAATATTGCGACGAAATCGTATCGAGTTGGCCATTGATAAAAGTTAAAAAATAGACATCTTTATCCGGCTGAGACACTCTTAACCCTTGTTCACAATGAATAGCCGCACGTAGCCATCCATTAAAAGCCGTAGGTTGTTGTGGATTATAGCCAAAGAGTTGTAGATCCCAAAGGTTGTTATTTGCTGTAATGCCTTTGCAATCGATATCAAAAAGTGATGAATCGCCAAAGATTAGTCCAGCAGGAATATTTAAATCTGTTACATTGGGCAAATGGACTATTTGTTGATGGAGGTCACTTCCGGAATTTGAAGCGTAGATACTTATTTTTTTGGGTGCCTTATCTCCGGAAACGTCGCCACAAATGGACCGCCCAGAAGCTTTGATTCCCCAATGATTAAAATACTTTTCTTTATTGAGCAAGTGTGCTGTATCATCTTCAGCACAGTTAAATGTTCTAAAACTAACCACCATAGAATCGTTTTCCATGAAACGTCTCACGATAAATCGGTGCATTTTAATTGTGTTTGGAATTATCGTCTGACACAAAACGGTATCTCTTAGCTCACTGATTGTATCAACAGTACATTGAACACAAGAAATAGTATATGAAATACTTGATGCCGGAATTAAGGTTAAATAATTATATTGTTCTTTTTCAAAATAAGACAGGTCAATAATTAAGCTATCAAGAGCTTCTCCACTTACATTCTTTACCACATACTCCCATTGTACACCAGCGGTGTCATTCATGCATGTATTATCATAAAAATTTACACCTACCGGTAAATTACGATACGAAATCAAGGTTGTTGGTTCTGAAGATGTAATGGTGTAATCAGCAACCAAAACGGAGACACAAGAATCGCAAAACACCCCTGAAGCAGTTAGGGTGTTGTTACACTTCCAGGTTAATTCCGCACTGCGACTACAATTACACGATATGTTATTACAACGCACACAGGATGTATCAACAACATATTGCGTGATAATTAAAGTATCAAATCTATCCAATTGAGCGGGGACGTCAGTTAATATATTGAATGGCATTGGAGTACCATTCACACCAATTTGATAAAACAAACCTGTTTGTGGAAGTTGATGACAATACTCATTGGTGTCCGGTAAAAAGTTAAAGAATAAATCGACAGTGCTAAAGCCCGTGTTTTTGTAGTAGAATTGTAATGGAATAGTATCTAAATACCCAGCCTCAAATGAAGTTATTGAATTAAGTTGAATTAGAAATGGCTTGAAAACAGGCAGACTTAAAGAATTATTACTATTTAAAAGGAAAGTATCACCGGCAGTATCGGTCCATGATTGAACAAGGTCAATAGTTGATGAAGTAGAAGACGTGTTGGGGATTACACTACAATCAACAAAGAGTTTGTAGATCAAAACGCATGTATCAGGATTAGAAAATTGAAAGGTTGCAGACCAAATACCATTCACTGTATCCAGACTTTCTCCAGTAAATGGTACAGTGGAGGAATCTATCATTAATAGGACCTGCGGATGAACGTTTACGGAGTTGCCAACACAAGAATTAAACGGATTCCCATTGAAATCAATACCATAATTTATAGCAATTTGCATAGAACCCGAACCAGCAAATGTGGCAGTGAACAAATTTTCCTTACAAACGGTAATTGTATCAAACTGCACATTAACAGGAATTGTTGTCTGAGCCTGACCCTCATAATGGGAAATCAATGCGAACAATAAAATTGACAGTGTTTGGATTAGTTTTTTTATAGCAGCAAAGGGCTTTTTAGTTGACTGAGGATTCATATATTGATTGCGGTTAACGACAGATAAGAAATAGCAATATCAATATCCTGTTTTTTGCAGGATTTTTTCAAAACTGACATGCAAAACAGCCTCATTTGGATTGATTTAAAAGGGTTTAATACACTAAAAGTAGAAAAGGAATTTCAATTAAGAGTAATTATTTTAAAAAAATCACTCCACTTAATGTTTAAATAACATCCAGAAAAGGTATAAAATTGGTTGTTTGACTACATCCTCTGGAGAAAATTTCAGGAAAATAGGAAATGAAAAATGGTTTACTTCACAATCTTCAAACTATCCATTTCTTCTATGGAAATAGTGGGTGGCATGATGCCGTTTTTTACTTTATAAAGCATCAGTCCGGCTACCTTCTCTGCATCTTCGCGGGTGGCAAATCCTTTCATGCCGTTGATAGCGGGAATATGCGGTTGATGGATGAGTGTGGTGCCGCCGCTGAGGAGATCGTATCCAAATCCACCTCCGGTTTCGTTTTCAAAAATGGCGATGGTTAATTCACCGGTGGCGGTCATTTCAGGGGCAGAAGCCGATGCGTTGAGGGAGTCCTGTTGGCGGAGTTCCAGTTCACGGGCCTGAAGGGAGTCGGCACATTCGGCGTCGGATTTATTGTTCAATGGACCGTTGCAGGATCCCGCTAAGAATCCGGCAACGATCAAGAACATTGTAACGGTATTTTTATACACCGGCTAATTCGTTTTTGAGGAAATCAATAACACGTACTTCGGTGGCGTCAATATCTTTTATCTCGGCAATGTACCAGCTTACCCAGTCGCCCAGGTGGAGGAGATAGAGTGAGCGTTGTAACTGACTTGCTCCTTTGGCAGCCATTTCGATATAACCTGCGCCGTGTTTCTTTACCACATCGCGTGAAATCTCCATGCGTTTTTGTGTGCGGTAATAATCATCTTCGCAACGGAACATGAGGACTACTGCTTCGGGATGTGGTTCTGTCCAGCCTACGAGTTCATTGTGATTCATCTCGGGCAGTACATGGTGCCAGCATAACATCTTGCTGTTTTCATTGATCTGCTGACGGAAGCGCACTGCTACTCCTTCGTACCGTGCTTCGCAATAAATGATGGGCAGTTTACCTACCAGGGCCTGGGCAATAGCATACGCTTCTTTCTTCACCGCTTCTTCTTCACGGTCGAGTAAGGTTA
>JBDKJN010000093.1:0-7965 GCA_039796595.1 Bacteroidota bacterium | reverse complement strand
TTTGGGCTTGTGCCAAGGTCGAGACCAAAATGGCCAGAAATAGTAAGTTTCTTTTCATGTAGTAAGTAATTGCGTTCTGGATGCGAAAGTACTCCGAGCAAAGTTAAATATTTACGATTTTCAACATTTATTGGCTCGATTTTCACAGTATAAGAGATGTACCTTTACGGCTGACAAAACCCGCAAAGGAATTTTAGTACTATGGAAAACTCTGTTAAAAAGTGATGTAACGGCATTCATCGAAAAGGTAGAAACCTATCGCAATTTGTGCTCGTACAATACGTTATGCCAAACAGGGGGAAATAATCTGCAAGTTATGACCATCTCGGCACTAAGTTTTCCACAGTAGCAAAACCTAATAAAGCAAGGAAGAACCACATGAAAAAAACAACCAAATTTTCGCTTCTCGCCCTTCTCCTGTTTGCATCCGCACATCTTTTCGCTCACGCGACTAAAGATACGCTTTCGCCAAGCCTACCAACCTTTACGGTGGCTCAGCAAAACGCCGAGATTGCAGAAATCGACCGCATTCTGGTCAATTCATATCTAAATCATTACTGTTTTTCGACCAATCAAGAGGTGCTCAATGCTTTTGGTTACACTCCAGAGCAGGTGCCTACTTTTACCCCTGAAATCGTCCAGGCACGCATGAAGGCGTTAGACAAAGAAACGCCCTTCGATTTGGTCTATAACAACACCGTTCAAGGGTTCATCGACCTTTATGCTGTTCGTCGTCGCGACATTAGCTCCAAAGTTTTGGGGATGTCACAACTATACTTTCCGATGATTGAAGAGGCGCTGGCTCGCCATGGAATCCCTTTGGAAATGAAATATCTCGCCATCGTAGAGTCAGCTCTTAATCCAACGGCCATTTCGAGTGCCGGTGCTGGGGGTCTTTGGCAGTTCATGGTGGGTACTGGCAAACAATACAATCTCAATGTTACCAGCTACCAAGACGATCGTTTTGACGCGTACAAAAGCACTGAAGCTGCTTGCAAATACTTAAAGTTTCTGTACAACACGTTTGGCGACTGGCAATTGGCCCTAGCGGCATACAACAGCGGTCCAGGTAATGTCAACAAGGCCATTCGTCGTTCTGGCGGAGCAAAAGACTTTTGGTCCATCAAACCTTATTTACCGAAAGAAACTCAGGGGTATGTACCTGCATTTATTGCGGTAAACTATGTTATGAATCACGCGGCGGAATACAACTTGTATCCGAAAAAGCCATTGATCACTTGTTTCGAAATCGATACGGTTGGTACAACTTCAAGGGTGGATTTTACTGTTTTAAGTCAGGTGTTAAACATCCCGAAGGAAGATATTGCTTACCTCAATCCAAGCTATAAGTTAAAAGAAATTCCGGACAACGGTCGTAAACACTATTTGGTACTACCGATCGACAAATTGGGATTGTTCATGGCAAATGAGCAGTTGGTTTATGAACAAAGCAAAATCAAACAAGCAGAACCGGAGCCTTTATTAGCCGCAAACGAACCGTCAAATAATGCTTCTGCGGACAACAAAACAGCTAAAGTTGTTTGGGAAAACGATTGGAAATCGCATAAGGTGAGAAAAGGAGAGTCGTTGGGTGGCATCGCTGACAAATACAATGTTTCGCTATCAGAACTCAAAAAATGGAACAAAATCAAAGGCTCGAAAATCGTTCCTGGCCAAAGTTTGAAAATTCAAACCAAGGTTAAAAAAACCATATATGAAGAGAGTGAGAAGCAAGAGGATGCAATGGCCGAAAACAAAGGCAACGAGGCGAAGCCGGTAAACACTTCTGAATCGGATGAGGAGGAAAATTACCAACAGTCAACAGCACCTAAAACTACTCCCGCTGCTAAAAAGCCAGAGCCTAAGCAGCCTACATACAAATACTATACGGTTCAGCGTGGCGATACACTATACAAAATTGCCAGTGCAAAAGGTGTTTCGGTAGATCAAATCAAAAAATTGAACAACGGATTAAAAGAGAACAAACTCTCCGTAGGACAAAAAATAAAAATCAAACAAATTTGATGAGAAAACCCCGAAAGGGGTTTTTTTATGCGCTACAACGACCCTTTTCAGCGTTTCTTTGCAAAAAAAAATCATGCCCATCTCAAATGGTGACACCGTCACCCTCCACTACACTTTGCGCGCAGATAATGCGGAAGGCGAAATCATTGAAGTAACAACCTCTGAAGAACCAATGGTTTTCGTGCACGGGCAAGACCCCTTATTGCCTAAGTTTCTTGATGCTTTGGTGGGCAAAAATCAAGGAGACAAAGTACAAGTCTTTATCTCGGCCACCGATGCGTACGGGGAGGAAGAAGAAAGTCTCTACGTGGAATATCCAAAATCAACTTTCCTTGTCGATGGTGAATTGGATGAGGAAGCTATTCAAGAAGGCGAGGTTATTCCAATGAATACGCCCGATGGTGAGGTGGTATATGGCGTAGTTACAGAGGTAAAACTCAACTCCATTGTTCTCGACTTCAATCATCCTTTAGCCGGAACCGATTTGTTTTTCGATATTGAAATCGTAAAAGTAAACGGTTGAGTCGCTTCGGATACAACACGTTCTTCTGTTGAAAAGCAATTGAAGTGGTGCTTGACTTAAGTGTTCGCAAGCCATTACTTCGACATGTTTATTGTTTTCTTCTATGGCGAAATCCAAATCGTTATTTAAAACTTCGGCAGGCTCAATTTCCTCATTCTCATCTGTGGTGGGGATTACGTTGTCGCTAACCATCGTTGGTGCACTTTTTATTTTTATCTTAGTTGCACAAGCCGTAAAATCTCATTTTTCCGAACAAATAACGATTCAATTGATGCTTCAGGATGATGCTCCAGAAGCACAGATATTAGCATTGCGAAAAAAGTTGGAAGCATTACCTCATACCTTCGAGGTAAAATACATTTCAAAAGAAGAGGCCGCGCAAATCATGCAGGAGGAATTGGGTGAAGATTTTGTTTCCTTCCTTGGTTTTAATCCCTTACCCGCCTCTCTAGATGTTAAGATGAAGGCAGAGTATGCCGGATCAAAAGAAATCGAGGAGCTGGAAAATCAAATGAACAATGATCCACTGGTTCGTGAGGTAGTTTTCGAAAAAACCCTTTTACAAAACGTGAATGATAACATTGGTAAATGGGGAACTGGTCTTTTCATCCTGAGTTGTTTATTCATCATTATCGCAGTAGTGCTAATTGCGAATACAATTGAACTTGCCATATTCTCGCAAAGGTTCCTGATCAAAAGCATGCAGTTAGTCGGTGCCACGCATTGGTTCATTCAAAAACCGTTTTTGAGAAGAGGTCTTTGGTACGGGTTTCTTTCAGCCATTATGGCGATTCTGATTTTAGTTAGTGTCTTATACGCCTTTCAAGCTGAGCTCAAAGACGTTGTAGAAATACTTCGTGAAAATGGGCGTCTTTTATGGCTCATTCTTGCCATTTTTGTTACAGCTATGGTGGTGGCTCTTGGGGCAACGCTATATGCCGTTAGGCGATTTGTGCGCTTAGAAACGGCCAAGCTTTACTAATTCGCGTATCTTAAATACTGCACGCACGAACAATTGTAACCGTTCGTTGTTGCGTGAATTGGTGGGATGCCTTCGCACTTCATACCTTTGACTCGTGAACAACAAAACCGCAGTACTCCTGATCAACCTCGGATCGCCCGATAGTCCGAAACCACGTGATGTTTACCATTACCTGACCCAGTTCTTAAACGATCGCCGTGTCATAGACATAAACTGGTTGGGCCGATTCCTTCTCGTCAATGGTATAATCGTACCATTTAGACACCGTAAAAGCGCAGCGATTTATAAAAAACTCTGGACACCTGAAGGTTCACCACTCATCGTTCATGGCAAACGTGTGCGCTCACTGCTGGAAGAAAAACTCAATGTCAACAGTGATCGTGAATATAGATGTTTTCTTGGCATGCGATACCGTCAGCCCAGCATCGAAAACGCTTTGCTTGAGATAGAGCAATACGCCCCGAATGAACTCATCGTACTGCCCCTATTTCCGCATTATGCAAGTGCATCAACGGGTTCGGTCATCGATAAGGTCATGCGAATCATGCGTGACATGTATGTTTTTCCCAAAACGACTTTCATCCATCAGTTTTATGATCACCCGTTATTTATCAAAGCGTTCATAGAAAACGGTAAACAATACCGACCAAAAGAATACGATCATGTGCTATTCAGTTATCATGGACTTCCCGAACGTCAATTGGATAGAATTTATTCGGATAGAAAATGCCGCAACCACAGCTGTGAGCATGAAATCAATGATGAGAACAAACACTGTTACAAAGCAACTTGTTATGCCACAACCCGACTCATTGCTGAAGGATTGGGTTTAAAAGAAAGCGACTACACCGTAGCGTTTCAATCGCGCTTGGGCAAAGGATGGATAGAGCCGTTCAGTGATGTTGTTATTGAAAATTTAGCCAAAGAAGGCAAGAAAAAAATATTGGTATACTCTCCAGCATTCGTAGCAGACTGTTTGGAAACCACCATCGAAATTGGAGAAGAATATCAGGAGCTATTTGAAAAGCACGGCGGTCACAAAGTGCAACTTGTAGAAAGCCTGAATAGCAATGCCATGTGGATCGATGCCCTAGCAGATATCGTGCAAACCAAATATGGTCAATAGATTATTTAAACCAGCTCGAATACATCAAATAGTTTTGAGCGATGCGATTGATTTCACCATCAATCAATTCTTGATCTATCGTTTTTATTTTTCGTGCTGGTACGCCAGCATATAAACTGCCTGGCTCAACGATAGTGCCCTCTGTAACGACAGCACCAGCAGCAATAATACTATGATGACCAATAACGCAGTTGTCCATCACAATGCTGCCCATTCCAATCAAAACAAAATCTTCGATAGTGCAGCCGTGAACAATCGCGCGATGACCAATTGAAACCGAATGACCGATAGTGGTCGCAGCCTTTTGATACGTGCAATGAATGATTGCTCCATCCTGCACATTCACTCTATCGCCCATGCGAATAGCATTCACATCGCCACGAATCACAGCAGTAAACCAAACACTACACTGCTCTCCCATTACAACATCACCAACGATGGTGGCATTCTCAGCGACATAGCATGATGTGGGAATTACAGGCGATTGACCTTGGACAGGAAGAATGATGGGCATATAAAAATTGGTCTTTTCTAAATATGGTTGACAAAGTGAATTAAAATTGGTGTTGTACAAGTACTCTTCACTCAAGGCGGAATAGACCCCGTGTAATCCAAACATGGTACTTCATTCCAAAAACACTTTTGCACTTTGGTAAATTCAACCTTGCACGCAGAATCGGCAACAACCTCAAATACAAACTCCGGTTGTTTGATCCATTGCAACAAACACGTGGTGTCAATTGGCGAGTGATTCGAAGAAGATTCACTATACATTTTTTTCCAAGCATTGTATTGTGTCCAATCCTGTTTGTCTTCAAAAACAACCAAGTATTTTCCAGGTTTAAGAAGCACATATGCAAGACCGGCATCGTCTGTGAACGATGAAAACAAAGCAGGTACATCCGGATCATTTACATCACCGGCTTTAATATAAAATTGATAGTCCGCCAATGGTTTTGGAATGGACAACTCCGCTAACATCTCATCCGAGGGTCGCGCACCACCGCAGTATGTAGCTGTTTTTTGCAAATGAAATTCTACTACAACATCACGAGTTGACAGGGACTTCAACTTCCGGCATCCCATAAAGGATGCCACTAAACATAGAAGAAAAATGTAGATTTTCGTGTTGTGCATTCAAGCGCCAATGTACACCTAAAACATGGCTATTTGATTGCACAATTATTGAAATCATCACCAGTTACCCCGCCCAATTCTCACGATCCAAACTTCTGAAGTGAATGGCTTCAGCCAAATGGTTGGGTTGTATTTGTTCGGAGTGTTCCAGATCTGCAATGGTTCGTGCTACGCGCAAAATTCTATCGTAAGCTCTGGCGCTCAACTTCAATTTATCCATTGCGGTTCGTAGAAGTTTTTGACCTGTTGCATCTATTGCGCACATGTTTTTAAGAAGACCCGAATCCATCTGTGCATTGCAATGCACGTCGGACCTCTCTGCGAATCGTTGTTCTTGAATCGTTCTCGCATGCACAACACGCTGACGGATGGCCTCACTGGATTCGCCGTTGCGCCGATCACTCAATTCATCAAAGCTCACGGGTGTCACTTCAATATGAATATCAATACGATCCAATAGTGGGCCGCTCACACGATTCAAATATTTTTGTACCACACCCGAATGGCAAACACATTCTTTTTCCGGATGATTGTAGTATCCACATGGACACGGATTCATGGATGCTACCAGCATAAAACTCGCAGGATACTCAATCGAGAATTTACTTCGGGCTATGGTTACTACCCTATCTTCTAGCGGTTGCCGCATCACTTCCAAAACAGTTCGTTTAAACTCGGGTAATTCATCTAAGAACAGAACTCCATTGTGGGCGAGTGAAATTTCTCCCGGTTGGGGAAAGCTTCCACCCCCGACCAAAGCAACATCACTGATGGTATGATGAGGTGAGCGATATGGTCGTATACTAATCAATCCTTCGTCTTTTTTCATTCGACCAGCAACGCTATGAATCTTTGTTGTCTCCAACGCTTCCGATAAATTCAAAGGAGGAAGGATGGTGGGCAGCCTTTTCGCAAGCATCGTCTTACCAGCACCTGGCGGCCCAATCAAGATGATGTTGTGACCACCTGCCGCAGCAATTTCAAATGCCCGCTTGATATTTTCTTGGCCTTTTACATCTGCGAAATCTACGGAGTAGCTCTGCATTTTGGTATAAAACTCATCGCGCGTATTGACTATCGTTTTTTCAGGCATGACATCGCCATTTAGAAAGTCAACTACTTGTTTGATGTTTTCTACACCATATACATCCAGGTCATTGACAATGGCTGCCTCGCGCGCATTCTGAATTGGAACAAACATGCCCTTGAATCCATCCTTGCGCGCTTGAATAGCAATGGGCAGCACCCCTTTTATTGGACGCAGTCCGCCATCCAAAGACAGTTCGCCCATTAGAATAAAATGCTCAAGGCCGTCGCTTTTTACTTGGTCCGTTGCAGCAAGCATTCCGATAGCCAGAGGCAAATCATAGGCTGTGCCTTCTTTGCGAATATCTGCGGGCGCCATATTCACGGTGATGTGTCGAATGGGCAATTGAAATTCCATGTTTTGCAAAGCTGCTTTGATGCGCTGTTGAGCTTCCTTTACTGCAGCGTCAGGCAATCCCACAATAGACAACTGTGCGCCTTTATCGACATTTACCTCAATGGTAATTGTGGCGGCATTCACTCCGAATACCGCACTTCCGTACGTTTTTACTAGCATTTAAAGAGTTATTTGATGAGAAGGATGAAGAAGGTATTACGAAGAGTGTTTTTCTATATAATCGATTAGTGAGTGAATAATTTTAATATGAATTTCTTGAACGCGATCAGCATAACCCATCCACGGCACGCGAATTTCTACATCACAAAGCGGAGCCAATTGTCCTCCGTCCTTTCCGGTTAATCCAACAACAAGGATTCCTTTTTCGCGAGCAACTCCTGCGGCTTCCAACACATTCTTGGAGTTGCCGCTTGTAGAAATGGCCAATAACACATCGCCTTCGCGACCCAATGCTTCAACGTAGCGTGAAAATACAAACGAGTATCCATAATCGTTACCTACACAGCTAATGTGTGAGGGATCTGAAATACTCAAAGCAGGCAATGCTTTGCGATCATCGCGATAACGTCCTGAAAGTTCCTCAGCAAAATGCATTGCATCACACATGCTTCCACCATTACCACAGCTCATAATCTTCCCCCCAGCTTTGATGGCGCGCACCATAGCGGCTCCGGCTTCTTCCACACGATGCATAAAATGCTCGTCATCCAACACTGCTTGCAACAAGC
>JBDKJN010000092.1:0-10767 GCA_039796595.1 Bacteroidota bacterium | reverse complement strand
TAGCCCGCGAGTCAAGGCACATGTAATACGTCCTCCGGTCAGGCATCCGCTTTTGTTTGACTGGTGGTACAATTGGTCTGTACCTAGAATGTTGCGACGCATCAAAGCAGATGTTTTTGTGAGTACCGATGGCTTTTGTTCGCTTCGTACTGATGTGCCACAAGTTTTGACTATTCATGATCTGAACTTCATGCATTTTCCTGAGCATGTGCATACACGTTATCGTCATTTTCTACCGAAACGCACAACGCAGTATGTTCATGGACAGGCTGCTTTGACAACTGTGAGTCGTTTCAGTGCAGCTGATTTGCGCAGCACCTTTGCACTGGAAAAACCTGTCGAAGTAATATACAATGCCGCATCAGAAATTTTTCGTCCGCTGTTGACGAATGAAAAAAACGAGATTCGATTGCGACTTACTGGTGGCAAGCCGTATTTTTTATTCGTGAGTAGCATTCACCCCAGAAAGAATTTACCGCGCATTCTCCAGGCTTACGATGCGTGGCGATCAAGGTCAAATCATGATTTTCCTTTGGTTATTGTCGGTCGGAGATTTTGGCAAAACCAGGAATTGGATAGCGTATGGAGTGCGTTGCAGCATAAGGATGAAGTGATATTCGCAGGAAACATGGATCAGACAGAGCTCGCATTAACCATTGGTGCGGCGCATGCTTTAGTCTACACAAGTCTTTACGAAGGTTTTGGCATCCCCATAGTTGAAGCGATGAAATGTGGCGTTCCAGTATTAACCTCGACTTGCAGTTCAATGCCTGAAATAGCAGGCGAAGCAGCTTTGCTTGTCGATCCTTATGATGTGGGCGCAATTGCAAATGGAATGGACCAATTGGCCTCAAACTCCGATTTGCATCATCGATTGAGCATTGCGGGTCTGGAACGCGCAAAGGCTTTTGATTGGAGCGTGTCTGCCGAAAAGCTTTGGCAGGTCATTTTAAAAACAGCTAAACCAAATGCGTAAACCAAAGGAACCAAAACAATCCTCAGCCTTGCAATTGCGTTGGGCTTCCGACGGTATTGAAGCGGGCTGTGACGAGGCGGGACGAGGTTGTTTAGCTGGACCAGTAGTGGCTTCGGCAGTCATTTTGCCAGATGATTTTTTTCATCCCTTGCTTACTGATTCCAAACAGCTCACAGAGATTCAGCGCGATACATTACGACCATACATTGAGCAGAATGCACTGGCCTGGGCCGTTGGAATTGTTTCCGAAAAAGAGATCGACGAAATCAATATTCTGAACGCATCATTTCTGGCCATGCATCGAGCGTTGGATCAACTGAGGATTCGACCATCACGACTTTTGATCGACGGCAATCGGTTCAAAAAATACCAGGACATTGAGCATCATTGTATCATTAAAGGAGATGGAAAAATGAGTGCGATTGCTGCTGCTTCTGTGCTGGCTAAAACACATCGCGACGAATGGATGATGCAACTTGATCAAGAGTATCCTGCGTACGGTTGGAAAACCAACAAGGGTTATCCGACAGTGGCACATCGCAAAGTGATCGCTTCAGATGGCGCATCGCCCTACCATCGCATGACGTTCGCATTGCTTCCTCAACAATTGGAGCTGGACTTTTGATCGTAAAGAAATTGGTATTTTCGATTCACTTCGAGATGATGTATTATCCATTTGGCGATATCATCGCATTGACTTACATTCGTTTGAACTAAAAAATGGTTACTTCATGGAATTTAAACATTATTCAAGTATTTTTTTCATGATTTTACTTGCTTCGTGTCAAGAGCAAACAAAAAAAAATGAAGTGATTGCACCTCGTCAAGTAGATCCGGCCAAAGGAAGAGCTTTGTTTGAAGCCTTCAACGCCCATAATTGGAACGCGATGGCTGACAAGTATGATGCCGATGCTCTTTTTATGGATCCTGCTTTAGGTGTGTATCCGGTGCATCAAAGTAAAGATTCGATAGTGGCCAAGTACACGCAACTCCAAGCAATGTGTCCAGATATCAATGACAGTTTGGTAGCGGTATGGCCATGTGATTCGAACAAGTTGGTAGCTGAATTTGTATCAAAAGGCACCTTACCTGATGGATCAATATTGCGATTACCAATTGTTTCTATACTCACATACCGCAATGGTTTGATCATTTCAGATCACACGTATTACGATAATTTTGAATGAATCAGGCAGCCAACGCTCGACACGTTCGGCTAGCGGACTAAAACGCAACAATTTCGAAACGCATTTTTGTTGGATGAATTCAAACGTGCTAATGATTCATTGCATCAAAGCACCATTTCAGGAACGTTATCCGGCACGATGAGTTGCCCTTTTGTTGACTTAACAATTTCATCGACACTCACGCCTGGGGCGCGTTCGACAAGCACAAAGCCGTCTGGTGTCACATCAAACACTCCCAAATCACTGACAATTTTTTTGACACAACCAACACCTGTAAGTGGCAGTGTACATTCTGGCAAAAGCTTGGATTGACCAGCTTTATCACAATGCTGCATAGCAACGATGATGTTTTTTGCGGAGGCAACTAAATCCATTGCGCCCCCCATGCCTTTTACCATTTTACCAGGGACTTTCCAATTGGCAATGTCACCACGCTCACTTACTTCCATTGCACCCAGTATCGTGAGATCGACCTTTTGGGCGCGAATCATACCAAAGCTCATGGCGCTATCAAAGAAAACCGAACCGGGCAAGGTGGTTATTGTTTGTTTGCCCGCATTAATAAGGTCGGCATCTTCTTCGCCTTCGAAGGGAAAAGGACCCATGCCGAGCAAACCATTTTCAGATTGCAATTCCACTTCAATGCCTTTGGGCAAATAGTTGGCAACAAGTGTTGGTATACCAATGCCGAGGTTGACGTACATACCGTCTTTTACTTCGCGTGCAATGCGTTTTGCAATGCCAATTTTATCCAATGCCATGTTTTTGCGTTATAGAGTTGTGATGCTGTTATGAGCGAGTCCTTACGGTGCGTTGTTCAATGCGTTTTTCGTAGTCAACACCTTGGAAAATTCGATGCACATAAATGCCAGGGAGATGTATTTGATCGGGATCAAGCACACCAGGTTCCACCAATTCCTCCACTTCAGCTATTGTGATTTTTCCTGCCATAGCCATGAGTGGATTGAAGTTGCGCGAAGTTGCCCTAAAGATCAAATTGCCTTTGTGGTCTCCTTTCCATGCTTTGACCAAGGCGAAATCTGAATCGAACGCATATTCCATCAAATAGTCTTTACCGTTGAAATTGCGTACCTCTTTGCCAAGAGCGACTTCGGTACCAACACCGGCAGGGGTGTAAATTGCCGGCATCCCATAACCCGCTGCCATGCAACGCGTCGCTAGGGTACCTTGCGGAACTAACTCGACTTCAAGTTCGCCACTGAGCATCTGACGTTCGAATTCTGCATTCTCTCCGACGTAGCTAGAAATCATTTTCTTGACTTGTCGTCCCTGCAACAACAAGCCCAATCCAAAATCGTCCACACCGGCATTATTCGAGATACAAGTGAGTCCTTTGATCTGTTTACGGACCAATTCGGTGATGCAGTTTTCAGGAATTCCACACAATCCAAATCCGCCAACCATCAAGGTCATGTCGCTTTGAATGTCTTTGCAAGCTTCTTGAGCGTTGCTTACAACTTTATGAATGGGCATGAATGACTAATATTTTCCACTATTCGATTGGCCGAATAGAGGATGCGAACTTACTTCAACCCTTCGGTTGTCCAAACATATGACAACTGTTTTTTTGGGTAGGTCTAAATGAGACTTGATGGCCAATGACTTGAAAATAAGTGCCTTAATTTTCATAGTTATCCACATTTTTTTTCTGAAGCGTTAAAATCTTGGTTGATAACATCACGGATTGATAATCATCGAAAGTCTTAGAATTTCGGTTTCTTTGTTAGGAATGCGGCGAAGTGGACGATCGCGGCATTCGTTTAACCAATTTCGTAATCTTAACTTCTTAGCAAGTGAAAACAATCTATCCAACTTTTTTAACAGCATTGGCTGCGTGGGCGCTTCGTTTGTTGCTCATTTTCGCAGGCATGGCATTGGCTGTCCAATTGCTAGCGCAATCCAATTGCGGGGTAACCATCATCAACGATTTTGACAATCCGATCATTGATTGTCAAGATACTGTTCCTGCCTTTCCATCAGTAGAGGCAACAAGCAACTGTTGTGATGGCCCTGTCAACCTAACTTATTTTTTGAGCGAAGGATCTCAATTTGTAGAAAATTGTTCAGTAGGTACGGCTTTTGGTCCGGGTCCTGATTGGTCGATTTGGCTACCCAACTTACCGGGTGGCTTGAGCCAGTATTGGCATTTTATTGGCACGCCATCGTGGCAAGCCTTCAACGATGGCACAGCCCATCTCTCTGGGGTTGTAGCCATGCAAGGCAACAATGCCAATCAATTTGCTGTCGATATTTGGTTCCACAATGGAATGAATTGGCAAGAGTGGAGCGCCTTAGGTAGAGGATATAAAGATGATTTGGATTTAGGCGACGTAACACATCTGGATTGGATGTACTATGAAATGGCTCCCAATTTCGCTAACCTCACTGGTTTGGGTAATTTGGCAGGAAGTCATCTAACACTTACACATCAACCTGTTTCATTCTTCTATGGCTTTCAGTCCGGTGTAGGGGCAAATAATCGCAACGCAAATTCTGGGTTGAGTGGGTGGTTTTACTACAACGGTGAAGTGAATGGTTTACCGGCAAATGGGCACGGTGATGTGAACGTGGATAGCAATTGTGAATCAGGAGTGGGTTGTGCAAATACAATTCACACACGAGTTATTCGCGCAGAAGACGAATGTGGCAACGTTTCGTATGCTGAACAAACTATCGAGATCGTTGATGACACAGCACCAGTTGTAGATCCATTTGAAGATACGATCCAATTGGAATGTGAGAACAGTGAGGGTGTATTTATTACAGCAACAGATAATTGCTCATCCATCACCATTACTTACGCGGATGAAAGTGAGGGACAATGTAGCACCATCACTCGCACATATACCATCACTGACGCTTGTGGGAATGCTACTACAGCGGTACAAACAATTGTGTTAAACGCAGGCGTACCGCCACAGTTTACTGTGTTTCCAGGCCCACTCACCGTTGAATGTGACGAAGCAGACGAAATTCCAACTCCAGAAGTTTTATGGTCAGTTGGTTGTGGTGGAGAAGAACTGATCATCACTTCGGAAACGATTCAAGGAAGTTGTCCCAATTCATATACAATTGTTTACACGTATGTTGTGGAAGACAATTGTGGTGGCGCCGATACTGCAATTTGGGTAGTGGACGTATTGGATACAACGGCTCCAGAGTTATTCAATATTCCTAATGATATGGAGATGTTTTGCGGCGAGGAGATACCAGAAGTAAACGTTTTTGCCTTCGACAATTGTGACGATCAAGTCATCACCAGCCTCTCTGCCGAAACAGTTTATGGCACTTGTGGCTATGATTTCATTCGAACATGGAGTGCCACTGATGCATGCGGAAACACTGCTTCAGCTACTCAGGTGATTCATGTGGACGATACAGAAAAACCTAATTTTTCGTTTGTACCTTCAAGTGTTTTCTTGGACTGCGGCACACCATTCGAATTGGCGATTCCTACAGCTGACGATGAATGCTCGGATGTAGAGATGGAATGGACTGATGTGGATTTGGAGGACTGCGCTGGAAGTTATGCGCGTATTTTCCGTGCTTTTGATGGATGCGGTAATTCGCGACTTGCAACTGTGTTTGTGATGTTTAGCGATAATGAAGCTCCACAAATGATAGAATTCCCGGAAGATGTCAATGTAACCTGCGGAACAATACCATCCCAAAATGAAGTGACGGTTGCCTGGCAAGATAACTGCGGTAACGTAACAGCTGAGGTGTCGCAAGTGACAATCGAAAGTGATTGTCCCGGTTCTTACACCATCGCACGTACTTGGGAATTGACGGACGATTGTGGAAACACTTCCTCGTATACATGGAATATTAATGTTGGTGATACACAAGCGCCAGAGTTGATAGGTGTTCCATCAGACATGACAATTGGCTGTGGAGATGAAATTGTGGAAGCAGTTGTTGTTGCAGATGACGATTGTGCTGAAAATATTTTGGTAACACTCAATGCAGAAACCATCCAGAACATTTGTGGTTATCAATTCGAACGCACATGGACTGCTACAGATGGTTGTGGAAATACCAGTCAGGCAACCCAAGTTATCACCGTAGAGGACAATGTAGCTCCATATTTTACCTATGTTCCGGCAGATATCAATTTGGCTTGCTCAAATGGAGGCTCTGGCTCTGATGATGAAATGGCCATTGCTGAGGATGATTGTTCAAATGTGACTGTTTCGTTTTTTGACACCGTAATTGAAGGTAATTGTGGAGATGGTGTCCTGCGTACATTCGTTGCGACAGACGGCTGTGGCAATACGGCAACAGCTCAACAAATCATTTCTTCAAGCGATAATTTTGCGCCAGTGTTTACCTCTGTGAGTGACGACATCTTTGCTGATTGTGGTGATGTGATCGTAATTCCAAGCCCGGTAGTAGAAGATGATTGTAGCGACGTTGTGGTTACATTCGAAGATGTGTTTGTCAATACATGCGGTGGAAGTTTTCAACGCGTTTATACCGCTACTGACGCATGTGGAAATACTTCAACTGCAACGGTAGATGTAGTGTATAATGACGGTGCTACTCCTGAAATTACAAATGGACCTGCCGACATTTCGGTTGGCTGTGATCAAATTCCACCGATTGAATCAGCTCAATTGCAGTTTACAGATAATTGTGGTAATATTTCAATTGATCAAGAGGAAGATCGTATAGATGGCAATTGTCCTGGCAATTATGTACTAGTACGCACGTATACCTTGACGGATGATTGCGGCAATGCATCTGAATGGGTCTGGACAATTAATGTAACCGATACTGAGGGTCCTGAAATTGTCGGAGTGCCAGCTGATATGACTTTAGGTTGTGGAGATGTAGTTCCTGGTGCTGATGTTTTTGCAATCGACAATTGTGATCTTCAGCCAAACATCAATCTTTCGGCTACTACAATGAATAATCCATGCGGCTATGATTTTATACGCACCTGGACGGCCACTGATCATTGTGGTAACACTACTTCTATGGAACAAGTGATCTCAGTAACCGACGATGTTGATCCAATATTTACATATGTCCCTTCGAATGTCAATTTTTCTTGTGGCGAGTTAGGAGACATTGAAATGGCAACTGCTGATGATGCATGTTCTGATGTCGAAGTTACTTTTATTGATGAAATTACCAATATCACAACTGGTTCTTTCATCCGTCATTGGTTAGCAACGGATGGTTGCGGTAATACCGCGAATGCACAAACCAATATCACTTTTGATTTGGATGGCCCTCCAGCCATTTTGTGCCCTGGTAACCAAGAATTGAATGCAGGAAGTAATTGTGAGGCTGTGTTGCCTGATTATACCAACATGATATGGGTTGAAACCACATGTGTAGACCCGACCACACTTATAATAACCCAAACTCCAATTGCCGGGTCAATTATAACTAGCAGTACTGTTGTGACAATGGAAGTTGAAACACAAAACGGAACAACCGCAGCGTGTAGTTTTAACGTGAATGTGGTGGATACCACTGCACCAGTGTTGGTTTGCCCAGTTGACCAAACTGTAGTATTGAATCCAAATTGTGTTGCTCAATTGCCGGATTATACGGACATGACTATAGTTGAGGATGCTTGTACGAATCAGATTTCAATTGTGCAAACTCCCGCAGCTGGAACTGTGATTTCTGGAATGAATGAAATTCAAGTGGTTTTACTTGCCACTGATGCCTCGGGTAATACAACCGAATGTTCGTTCGGTGTACAACCGGTTGATGTTAATCCACCATTTTTTACCAGTGTGCCAAACAATGTCACAGTTCAATGTGACCAAATTCCTGGATTGGAAAGTGTGCAGATTCAATACATGGATGCCTGTGGAAATGCAACAATTGAAATGGAGGAGACCATTGTGCCCAATACAGAGGGTTGTTCTTCTGCTTATATGATTCAACGCGTTTATACCATTACTGATGAGTCCAATAACAGCGCAGAATTTGTATGGACCATAACAGTTTTGGATACTACTCCTCCTCAAATTTTCGGCGTGCCTTTGGATACTGAGGTGCAATGCGGCGATCCAATTTCTGAAGCAGATGTCACAGCTACTGACAATTGTGATCTTAATGTGTTTGTTAGTTTGACAGCCAATACGATTCAATTGGATTGCGGTTATATTTTCCAACGTGTTTGGACTGCAGAAGACGATTGCGGAAATGTGACCGTTGCCACTCAGAATATCACCGTTAATGACATGGTTGATCCGTATTTTACCTTCATTCCCGAGTTTCAGGTAATTTCATGCGAGAATTATAGTAGCGCACTCAATGACTTGTCAATGGCGGTTGCCGATGATGATTGTTCAAGCGTTATTGTGACGTTTGAAGACGAAATGAATGATGATTGCAGTGGTGGCTTTACGCGTACATGGACTGCCACCGACGGTTGTGGTAATACTTCAACTGCGCAGACAACCTATGTGGTCGAGGATATCGATGCTCCGGTTATCATTTCTGTGCCAGGAAATTTGAGCTTGCCAAGTTGTGCCGAGCTGCCAGAAGCAACAATAGATCAAATTGAATTCACCGAGAATTGCTCAAACGTAACATTAACTATTGCCACCGAGAGTTTCGAATTGGATTGCCCAAATAATCAACTCATTTATCGGATTTGGCGTTTGACCGATGATTGCGGCAACCAGTCGAGCTATACCCAAGAGATCTATTTGATCGATGAGGTTGGACCTACCTTGATAGGAGTTCCATCGAATGTGACGTTGAATTGTGGCGAAGTTCCAGCAGAAGTCATTGTTACTGCAATTGATGATTGTGGCGATCCTTCTGATGTAACCGTGAGTTTGCACGCAAAGACGACCCAATTGGAATGTGGTAAAGTATTCGTTCGTGTCTGGACGGCGACCGATGCCTGCGGAAATTCAACATATGCAACTCAGGAGATTACTTATATCGATAATGATCCTCCAGTGTTCGAATATGTACCAGTTGATGTGGTTGCAACTTGTGGTGCTGAATTTATCCTTGAGGAACCTATTGTGAGCGATGAATGTTCTTTAGTAACAGTGGAAGTGATTGACGGTCCAACCGCTTGTGATGGCACATATGAGAGATATTTTATAGCTACCGACGGTTGTGGTAACACTGCTGAGGCTATTCAGAACGTAATTTTCTTAGATAATGGCGCACCCTTACCCAATTGGTTGCCATCTGATATTGAGCTCACGGATTGCAATGATTTGCCTATGATCGACGAGAACTACGTAACCTTCACTGACGAATGCAGTGATGTGAATGTTCAGTTCTACTCGGATATCAATTATTTATGCGGTGGAAGTTTTAATATTGTTTACGGTTGGGCGGCCACTGATGCATGTGGCAATATGGAAAGTGTAAGTTTCAATGTTTCATATCTTGACGAGGCTGCACCAGAATTTGACGATTTGCCATCGGATTTGACATTGAATTGTGGTGATGAGATTCCAGATATGATGGTGACTGCTACAGATAATTGCGGTGAAGCATACATCGAATCAAATGATGAAATCGTTGATCTTGATTGTGGTTATCAGATTGTACGCACATGGTATGCGTTTGACGATTGTGGAAACATCAATGAGCATATTCAAGTCATTACATTTGAAGACAACGCAATTCCTCAGTTTGTTTCGGCTCCTGCTGATTTGGCTTTGAGTTGTTCAGACATCATTCCAAGTCCTACAATGGTGCTTGGTCTTGATGACTGTCAAGGGTTGATTGTTGCTGATCTGACCGACGAACAAATCGTACCGGGTATCTGCAATAGCAATTACACTGTGCTGAGAACCTACCTTTTGGTGGATGAGTGTGGAAACATGAATGAACACATTCAAACGATATCCGTAACGGATGATGCATCGCCGGAATTCTTCAATTTTAGTGAGGCCATTCAGGTGATTTGTACGCAAAGCAATGGTGTTTATGCTACAGCATTTGATGAGTGCAGTAGCGTTTCGGTGACCTATATGGATGAGTTGGTGGGCAACGGTTGTTCAGGCCAGATTTTGCGTACGTACACAGCAACAGACGCTTGTGGAAACGATGCTTCAGCCGTACAAACAATTTCGTTGATTGATGTTGTACCTCCTACAATCACAGTGTTCCCAGCTGATGTCAATACAGATTGTTCGAATATTCCTGCGCCTGAGTCTGTTGTGTTGGGATATACGGATAATTGCAGCAATCCATCAATCGAAATGATCGAAACCAGCGCTCCTGGCAATTGCGCCAATGAGTATTTGATTTTCAGATCGTATACCATAACCGATGCATGTGGGAACTCGACTGAAGAAACATGGACCATCACAGTACAAGATATTACTGCACCGGAAATTTTTGGTATTCCAGCCGATGCTGTGGTAGAATGTGGACAAGCGGTACCTTCGATCAATCCAATTGCAATTGACGGTTGTGATGATAATCCTACGTTATCGGTTGATGCCATTACTGTACCTGCTGAGAGTGGTTGTGGAACGGTGTTCATTCGCTCATGGGTTGCAGAAGATGCCTGTGGTAATAGTATTACAGTTAGTCATCGCACCGACTTTATTGATACAACAGCTCCAGTTTTAAGCGCTA
>JBDKJN010000091.1:0-5500 GCA_039796595.1 Bacteroidota bacterium | reverse complement strand
AAGAGACTTTCAAACGTACAATAGACTTTATGCGGAGTACTTTACAACCCACAGCCCTGCCGTACAACAGTGGAAATCAACTCCTTACCAACACCTATCGCTATCGAACTGAAGTGCATTGCCACTATCGATTAAAGCCCTTCTAAAAAATTTTCGTTCCCCACAAAGACCAAACTAAACATTCGGTCGTTCCTCCTGTGTGCCTTTGGCCACGGGAGTTTTACTTTACTCCCAAAATGTGGCACTTCAATTGCATATCGGGATTTTAAGTTTTGTAAAAACGAAGCATATGAAAAAGCATTTTATTCTAATGAGTATGATTTTCGCGGTTGCGGGAGTTTTTGCTCAAGCCACCAAACCACCTAAGGTAAAAATTGAAAACTTACCTAACATGGGTTATCGTCAAGTGACGAACAACGCGTTTCGTGCCGGAGAATCGGTGCAGTATCGCATACACTATGGAATGGTGAACGCAGGAACGGCAACATTGACTGTAGAAGAAAGCCAATATAAATTCGATGGCCGTGAGGCATATCACATCGTTGGAAAGGGCCAAAGTTTAGGGTCTTTTGACTGGTTCTTTAAAGTGCGAGATCACTATGAGACGTACATCGATAAACAAGGATTGTTTCCTTATCGCTTCATACGTAATTGTGATGAGGGTGGTTATAAAATCAATCAAGATTACACCTTTCATCCTGAAAAACGTGCCTACAAGGACCAAAAGGGAAATGGTTATATGACACCTGATTTTGTTCAAGACATGGTAAGCAGTTACTATTATGCCCGTTGTTTGGACTATAGCAATGCGAAAAAAGGAGACATATTTACGATTATGACATTAGTAGATGGTGAGATTTACCCCTTAAAAATGAAGTATATGGGTAAAGAACAGGCCAAAATTGACATCGGTACCTTCAATTGTCTAAAGTTTGTACCGGTAATCCAAAAAGGCCGTGTATTCAAAAAAGAAGATGATTTGTGCGTGTGGATATCCGATGACGCCAACCATTTGCCAGTCCTGGTGAAAGCAAAGATTATGGTAGGTAGCGTAAAGATGGAGCTAACCCAATACAGTGGAATTTCAAACTCCTTGGCCCAGGTTTTTAATTAAGAATTCAAATTTTTGGCTAAACGAAGGCATATTAAGCAAGTTCACCTATATTTGAAGTCTTATCTTGATCTACGATTATCCATCCGTCTCATCGGAGATGACTGGATTACCTAAACAAATAAAAAATCCCCAACCTCTGGTTGGGGATTTTGTTTTCTTAGGGTCGGCTACAATTAATCATACTTTGGTTTTTTATCGCGCTTTTCTGCACGCTTTTCCTTCGCTGATTTTGTGGCTACCTTTTTCGTTTCCTTTTTTGCATCTTTTGACTTTGACATACTATTGAAGATTAAAAATTAGACAAAATATTCTTTCATTTAGCTAAACCCGCTTGGTCTACCTGGTTATTTCCAAGTCTAAATTAATTCAATTCTCGAAAATATCGTCACCCTTTTAATAGACTAAGACTTGAACCTTAACGACTACCACCTTTTGCACTTTTATTAAAGCCTGCTGGTCTGGTGACAGGATTCGAAGGACGTAACTCCTTGGGGGGAGCCTTGTGCGAATTACCCTTTTCTTTGACATCAACAGCCTTATTCTCAGGCATAGGGCCTCGCATTTCTATGACCAATCCATTAAGAAAATTACGTAAAAACTGGTCACCACAAGGCTTGTAGTTGGGATGGTCTTCATTCCGAAAAAGCGCATTCACCTCAGGCTTAGTGGCTTTGAATTTCACATGATCCAAAATTCGAAGGATGTCTTCGTCACGCAACTGAAGCGCTACGCGTATCTTCTTTAAAATATCGTTATTGGTCAACATAAACTCGACTTTGGTCAAAAATAGTTGAAAAATCGGCGTGTTTTTGGGCCAGACTGATATTTACCAACAATCCTACAAGGGCGTCAAAGGCATATGAAAAACAAAACCGGAATGTCAACATCTCAGATCTACGATGTCTAAAATTACGGGTCAATACAAGTACATTTGCGCATCTCAATGAAAGATTATTAGTAATTCTATAATTTCAGTAACAAAAATGATGAAATCACTTGTCGAAGCTTTTCCGACGCACTTGACAGAAGCGATGGCCATAGGTCGTGCCGCCCAACTTCAAACTTCTAACCGTACATTTCGGAATATCGTAATCTCTGGATTAGGAGGTTCAGGAATTGGTGGAAAAATCGTTTCTCAAATTGTGAGCGAACAATCGCCATTACCGATCCTGTGCTTTAATGATTACGTTTTGCCACACTTTGTTGATCAACATAGTTTGGTAATTATTAGCAGCTATAGCGGCGATACCGAAGAGACCGTTGCGGCCATGCATGAAGCTGCTGCTAAAGGAGCTGAAATTGCATGTGTAACAAGTGGAGGTAAAATTGCTGCTTATGCAAAAGCAAACAATCTTAATCACATCATTATTCCTGGTGGTAATCCGCCACGCAGTATGTTCGGTTATAGCTCCGTTCAACTGTTCTTTTTGCTTGCCCACTACGGCATCATCGATCGCAGCTTCGAACAACAAGTCGAAGCAAGTGTGAGCTTGATAAATAATGACATTGCGAACATCCGATCTACTGCCGCAACAATTGCCAAACAAATTGTTGATCGTGTTCCGATCATGTATACCGAAGCTTCCTACGAGGGCTTGGCTATTCGCTGGAGACAACAAATCAATGAGAATAGCAAAATGTTATGCTGGCACCACGTATTCCCAGAAATGAATCACAATGAACTTGTAGGTTGGACTGGCGGCGATAATCGTGTTGCTGTTATGATTATCCGCAATGAAGACGATCACAAGCGTTCACAATTGCGCATGGAACTCTGTAAAAAGTTAATGGGAGAAAAATGTGACACGATCATTGAAGTCTGGAGCAAAGGAAACAGTCGCATTGAGCGCACCATGTATTTGAATCACGTGGGTGATTGGCTGAGCATTGAATTAGCAGAATTGCGCAACGAAGATGCTGTGGCCATTCCTGCAATTATCTTTTTGAAAAACGAATTGAGCAAAGTTCAATAATGTCGGTTGATACGAAAATCAAACCCTTGGTGCATTTCAAAGATCTTGGTCAAATGGACTACAAGGCTTGTTGGGATCTGCAAGAGGGATATTTTCAAGATACCGTTCAAACCAAACTTGCGAATCGCAATCGCTCCTCTGAAGAACAAGTGATGACTACTAATCACTTGTTCTTTGTTGAGCATCCACATGTATATACTTTAGGCAAAAGCGGTGATCTCGCTCATTTGCTTTTGGATGAAGAAGCTTTGCAAGCTGTTGATGCAAAGTACTACGCTATCAACCGCGGTGGCGACATCACGTATCATGGCCCCGGACAAATTGTTGGGTATCCAATTTTCGATTTAGATCACTTCTTTACCGATATCCATAAATATCTCCGTTATTTAGAAGAAGCCATCATCATGACATTGGCCGATTATGGTATACCAGCAGGACGTGTAGAGGGGCTCACTGGAGTATGGCTTGATGGAGACGGACCAAACCCACGAAAAATCGCAGCACTCGGAGTGAAATGCAGCAGATGGGTCACCATGCATGGCTTCGCCTTCAACGTCAATGCCGATCTATCTTATTTCAATCATATTATCCCGTGTGGCATCACAGACAAGGCTGTTACATCGATGCATCTTGAACTCGGCTATCAAGTCCCTTTCGGCGAAGTTCAGCAACAATTATTACATCATCTTGGCACTGTTTTTGGTTTTGAGTTGACCAATCACTAACTCAATACACTACGAACATGAAAAACCAAGCACTCTTCAAACGGAAATAATCGTTTCTATCTCCTTTTCCGAAAAACCGTATTAATTCAAGAAAATCGCATTTTTGTTCAATTCTCAATGTCGATTTACCGATTTACATAGTGTAATCAAAGTTAATAACTACTCTTGAATTGATACACATTTAATTTACATTTGGAATGTCAAATGCACGTTTTCAGAACGTGACTGCGACAAACCAAACGCATTGAACTGTTACACCTTTTGGCACTAAGCCCTGCAACTGAAAACTTCGTTTTCGATTTTTATTATCATTCACTCACTAACACTCTTAAAAATGAAAAAATCAATTATGGCATTGACCATGGCGCTAGGCCTATGTATAGGATTTAGCGCATGTAAAAAAGAATATTCCAAGGGGACACCATTGGAAGGCAGAGTTTTACTCATCAATTCCAATACTCCTGTTGATCAAGCATTAGTCCGTTTCATTCGTTCCGAATCCAATGGACTATTTAATCCTCCAACACTTATTGTGACCCAAGAGGTGATTACAGGACGCGATGGCAAATTCGTAATACCCGACACCACATCAGCCGAGTATGTTCAAGCCTGGGGTCTGCAGTCCATTTATGGCGGAGAACCTTCGCAGGAGGTTGATATAGAACATTTCTTAGCAGTAGGTGGAGCGCCAAAAGTCTATTTAACTCCACCGGCATGGCTCAGGATACGCGCAATAGATGTCGAGCCACTCAATCCAGAATACACTCATGTGCAGTTTTCAACCCAACCTTACAGCAATGGCGGTTGGCAAGCTTGCCATGAGACTTCGGTTCTCTATGCAGCGAAAGGAAATATTGCCAATTATCTGAAATTCAAAAAATACAATAGCGCAACGCAGCAATTTGAATTTGTATACATCGACAGCGAACCCATTCCTCCATTTGATACAACCGATTTCGTATTGGAATACTGATCGTTGAAACGCCTTATAGCATGTAGTATTTTCCTAAAATCGCGAAAGACAATTGGGCATATATTATTAAATCAACTTTGTCCCTTGCCTTTGATCTGGTTATATTAACTTATCCTATGCTATTGCCGCTCTCAACGTGAGCCTTGTTTCTGAAAACGCTGTTTACGCTAATTTTTTATACTCACTCACTAAAACTCATTTCATGAAAAAGTCAATTGCAGCAATGGTTGCAACTCTATGCCTATGCATAAGTTTTAGCTCTTGCAAAAAAGATCCCCAAAAAGCTGGACCCCTCCAAGGTAAGGTCATGCTGATCAACTCCACGACACCTGTTGATCGAGCACTTGTCCGATTTATTCGAACTGAATCCAATGGATTATTTAATCCACCGATACAGTATGTTACGCAGGAAATAATTACCGGACCTGACGGTGTTTTTACTATTCCTGACACCACAAGCGCA
This sequence comes from Bacteroidota bacterium, assembly GCA_039796595.1. Classification (GTDB taxonomy): domain Bacteria; phylum Bacteroidota; class Bacteroidia; order Flavobacteriales_D; family Sanyastnellaceae; genus CANHSF01. Next base: position 252 of record JBDKJN010000091.1, on the reverse strand, counting down.
GATTACGTTCAAGCATGGGGGCTCGAATCCATCTTTGGTGGTGATCCTTCCCAAGATCTCCTTCTGGCAAATTATCTCGCAGAAGGAGGTTACCCGAAATTATACCTGATCCCTCCAGCATGGCTTCGAATTACAGCCGTCGATGTCGAGCCACTCAATCCAGAATACACCCAGGTCCAATTTTCAACCCAACCTTACAGCAATAGCGGTTGGCAAGCTTGCAATGAGACTTCGGTTCTCTATGCAGCGAAA
>JBDKJN010000090.1:0-3151 GCA_039796595.1 Bacteroidota bacterium | reverse complement strand
TGCAGGTATAACCAGGAAGCCAGGCACTCAGAAATGGATTCCAACCGCCAAGCAACCACATTTTCTCTTGAAAAACCAATAATCCAGCACCATCGCGAGGCAACCAAGGGCAGTTGGTATTGACTTCTTGCCAATGGTATTCACTGATATAAAAGGGACCAATTTCGCGGGCTACCGAATCATCATTCGCCGCAACGACTTTAACGAAAATTGCAGTCCCAACAGACCAATCCAAAAGTTGCCAGTCGTAAGTATTATTAGTTGCGTCAACATTACTCCCGATGATGGACCAGTTCACACCATCCAACGAATAATAGATATCCAAAGCATCTATCGTTGAAGAGACTTTCCATTCGAATCTACAATTGGTCTGTGTTGGATATCGATCAGTAATAGCTGGTGACAATACAACCAGAGGTTGTTGATCATGAAAAAGTTGTTCGACATCTGAAGCACTCAGGCCAATGTTATAAATAGCTATGTCATCTACATCACCGATATAGGGATGATCGGTGTTACCGATTAGAACCGGCTCATCGTCACCAATTGGTTCGGTGTAAACGGCGGTTGACCAAGGCATCATGGCAACAAGAATTTTATCGATATACAAATACATCGAAGAATTACTCCGAGCGATAACCATGTGATGCCATCTATTGTCGTTCACATGTACGACCTGTTGAGAGATCATCGCATTATCGCCTAGCCCATTCCAATACGCCCAAACGGTGCCTCCACTGAGCAAGTTGACTTGAAAATTTCCACCATCACCATCGCCTCCAATCCAATACCCCAATTCGATCAGATGCGAGCGAATTTGATTGGATGTTTTGAACCAAATAGAAATTGAAAAGTCACCTATGAATGGAGTTATATCCTCTAATGGCAAAACCAACTGAGATCCTTCATCCAGACGAATCGCATGATCTATCTGACCGAATCGATCGGCTGTAAAACTTGTACCAGAAGATACAGCGTGATATTCATTCAACCCAGAATCATTGGTGTTCCCATTAAACGAATAATAGGCTTCAAGACCAACCTGTGGTATTTGTGCAAATGCGTGAATCGCATAGATGCAAAATAAAATCGAGCAAATGACTTTCATTGTTTCAAAAATAATGGATAACTCAATTGATCAAATCACATCATCATGTAATTGACCTTTGACGCCATTCAAAGGAATTTTGGCCTATGAAATTTTTATTCATAACCATATCTCTCATCCTAGTTACTCGGATGACAGGCCAAAGTATAGAACGACAATTGATTGGAAGCACCGGTTTTTCATCGCAGCTCCCAAACGTAGGATTGGACTGCTCTGTGGGTGAAACAAAAATTACTTTTTCGACCAATTCAGATATTACTGTTTCAGAAGGATTTCTTCAACCACAGATAGGACAAGGCATTCAAGTCGTTGAATTGAGCACCAATTCAATCCTAGTCTTTCCCAATCCAACACGCGATTATTTTAATATCCAATCTGAAAGTACGATTAAACGCCTTGAAATGTATGATTCAAGCGGTCGAATGATTCTTACATATGAACCCATTAGTTCATTTATTAGAATATCAGTGACTCTTTTTGCTCAAGGACTTTACCACTTAAAGATTACCACAACTGATCAAGTTGTGATACATAACCTCCAAATTCAATAATTTATGTTCACCATTAAACACGTTCTCTTCTTTTGCCTATTGACGGTTTCATTTGCCGCCTTCGGTCAGGTTCCACAAGCTGTGAATTATCAGGCAATCATACGAGATGATACAGGAAATCCAGTAAGTGAACAAACGATTTCTTTGCGATTAAGTGTGCGTTCAGAATCCGCAACTGGGCCTATTGTTTATAGCGAAAGTCATATCGTTACTACAACTGCAGGAGGTTTGATCAACTTGGCCATTGGACAAGGTATCATCCTTACAGGTACAATGAGTGAAGTCAACTGGCTCGAATATCCCAAATATCTCGAAGTAGAGGTGGACCTGGCAGCAGGAAGCAATTACACCGTTATGGGCACGTCTCAATTGGTATCTGTGCCTTATTCATTTGCTAGCAATGTTGCGGAGAACCTGAGTCCAGGAGCAACGGTTGATTTATATCAAATCCTTCCTGGTGGTGCCGAAGGCGGACAATTCCTGATGTGGAATGGAGCCAATTGGGTACCTGCAACCATAACGTCAGAAGGCTCATATGCTGCGGGAGCCGGGATTTCATTGAATGGCAATACGATTGTCAACACCGGAGATTTGAGTAATAGCAATGAGATACAATCATTAAGCCTGAATGGGAATGAGCTTTCGCTTACCAATGGCGGATCAGTAACTTTACCTAATAACGGCGGGACGGAATACCAAGCAGGCAGTGGTATCGCGATCACCGGCACAACCATTTCTGCCACAGACGGCAGTGCTACCAATGAAATTCAATCTCTTACCTTAAGTGGCAATGTATTGACCTTATCGGATGGTGGTTCGGTCACTCTACCAACTGGCGGAGGAGGTTCATATATAGCCGGTAACGGTATCGCAATTAACGGTAGCACGATAAGTGCTGTTGATAATAGCGTAACCAATGAAATGCAAACCCTCTCCGTAAATGGCAACACGTTGAGCATTCTTGGCGGTAATACGGTCAATCTACCGACAGGTAATACCTATACTGCAGGTGAAGGTGTGTATTTGAATGGAACAGAAATTTCTGCTGTGGACGTCAGTGCCGTGAATGAAATACAGTTTATGAATATTTCTGATAACACGATTACACTAAGCGGTGGCGGAGGTGCGGTAACAATTCCCAATTCATGGCTTGATGTTGAAGGAGGAAATATTTGCAATCCAAATTTGGGAAATGTCTCCATAAACCCTTACGCCGCAACGGTGCCAACAGGATCCTTGGATGTTTGGCGAGGAAGTGCATTAAATGGAACCGCAGTATTCAGAGGCACAACACATATGAGCCATTTTAACTATGGCGCCACCGAAGATACTTACTTACGTGGTGGTAAGAACGGATCATCCTTGTATTTGAATGATACCCATAATGGTCATGTGAATATTGCTACTGGCGGTGGTGGATTAGGCATTGGCATCAATGCGAATCTTTCCTACAAAGCACAACTGGCTTCCAATTTTGGCAAAGGAATGCGCA
>JBDKJN010000089.1:0-4290 GCA_039796595.1 Bacteroidota bacterium | reverse complement strand
ACATAAACGGCTGTCCGCTTTCGCTCAATTGTGATGTGAATGTTCAACCCAACTATTCTCCAACAATCACATACAACGGTGATTTAAACTTATGCCCGAATCAAACTATTGATTTAAATCTTTCTTCTGCAACCAGCACTTACGGTACATGGAGTGCCACTGGTGGTGCACTCATTAATCCTACTACTGGTTTGTTTTCGGCGTCAACACCCGGACAATACACTGCTTCATTCACTGGACTTTGCATTGATTCTGTTGGAGTTATTATCACTGTTGTAAGCCCTCCAACAGGAGATGTGACAATGCCCGCGGTAATGTGTGTAAGCCAATCAGTGCCACTATCTGGAACCACAAACGCAGCAACAAATACGACTTCTTGGTATATCAATACCATACCACCAACGGCACTAACCACGAACTTGGCTCCTTCTGTATCAGGCATCAATGCAGGGAATTACAACATCTGCATGAACATCACCGATACGCAAGGATGCACAGCAACGGTATGTGAACCCATTCAAATAAACAACGCAGCACCCGCTCCTGTGTTGAATTGCAACCCAGCATTCACCCACATGTGCGATGACATGCCTTGTGAAAACTTGCCAACCATTACACTCAATACATGGACATTGCTCGACACGTTGGTAAACAACGTGCCATTTACAGGCAATCAAATCTGCGCGGGAACGGCACCATTCGTGATTTCTGGAACACCACATTCCTTGACCTATTCATTTGTGGATCCTTCTGGTTGTCCAACAACTTTGTCGTGTCCTATTTCTGTTTTTGATAATTACACACCAACCATTACAGCAAACAACGACTTTGATATTTGCGAAACAGAAAACATCACATTCTCTACTTCCATTGCTACAGGCGGGTTCGGCGCATGGTCGATGACTGGAGTTGGAAGCCTTGTAACAAATGGGGTATACACCGTGCCTGATGTAGCCACAACAGAAACGGTGACGATAAACTTCGGTGGTGTGTGTGTTGACGAAACAACAATCAACTTAGATATTAACCCAAATCCTATCATAGCTGCTGATCCAGTAACTCAACTTTGTATCAATGAAACCTTAACACTCACTGGCACTTTATCAAGCGATGTCACAAGTTCACATTGGGAATGGAATGGCAATACACTTGTTGGAAATGTCATTGACCCTGCGGCTTTGGGCATGATTGCAGGAACAACGTATCAAATTTGTCTTGTTGCGAATAACACTTTTCCTTGTGAAGTAACGTCTTGTTTCAATTTACAAATCATCGGATTACCGGCGCAAATATCGCTCGACCCTGATGGATGGCATTGTCAATCTACACCATTTACTGTTCCTTCGAATAACATTGTTACTTATACAGTAGAATTCACTCACACCGCTACTGGTGCGGTAACTGGGCCTTTCAATGAATTGGATGTAATCAATTTCACAGCAAGTGGAAACTACGATTATCTCATCACTATTCAATCTACTTCTGGTTGTGTAATCACTCAAACAGGAACGTTAAATGTGATCGATGACGTGGCAGTTGACTTTTCTATTTCAAATTATTCTGTCTGCTCGCCATCGTTCTCCGTAGCCAATAGTTCTACTGGAATGCAAGCGACGTATGCATGGACAACCAATTTACCAGGAGGATTATCAAGCGCCAACACCTACGCTCCCGTGCCTTCTGCGTTTGTCATTGATCCAAACACGTATGGAGATCAAACGTATTTTATCACACTGAATGGACAAAACGTTTGTAGTAGTGGCACAGAAACTATTGAAGTAAACTTCGTTGATGTACCGGAGATATTCATCAACGCATCAATACTAAGCGCTTGTAGTGAATTCAATTCGACATTCACTGTTACTTGTCCTACAACAACAGATATTTCCACAATTGATTACTCTTTCAGCAATGGTTGGCCAGCGGTGAGTGCCACGAATCTCGCGGCTTTTACACAAACTTTCACTTCTACTTTTTATCAAGAAGTAATAATCACTGCAGACGTTTGTAACCAATGTGGATGTGATTCTGAATCAATCACTGTGGAAGTTTATCCTCCTGATACCGAAGCAGAATTTGAAGCACCTACATTCTTGTGTCCTGGTGAATCTGGCATCATCAACAACATGGCTGTTGGTCCCGATAACATGGTTACTTCTTGGTCAATTGTTCCAAGCAATGGTTCGCTTCAAATAGCCAATAACAACGGTGTATTCACACTAGCTGCGGTATCTAGCGCAGTGCCCGGCAACTATACGATTACGCAAACAACTTCAAGTCCGGGTTGCGGACAAAGTGTCGATTCACAAATCGTAACTGTCGGTTCATTGCCTAATCTTGATTTCACTTATGATGCAGGAGATGTTTGTTCTGGCAGTCAATTGTGTTTTCAAAATCAAAGCTCAAACTTCGGTGCGCTATACTGGAATTTTGGAACTGATAATGTATTGATCAACGATATTAACCCTTGTTACATCTACGAATCATCTGGGTATTACAATGTAACTATATCTTCTACATCGCCCGATGGCTGCGACGCTTCGTACACTGAGACCATTCAGATTCTAGGTCCTGATGCTACGATTACACATGCGGATACTTCGCTTTGTATGCCCGGAATTATCACCTTCCAAATTCCGTCTGGAGAATATGCTTCACTTGAATGGAATGTACAATTGCCTGATACAGCAATAACAATTCTAGGAACAAACCCGGTGAATATTCAGTTCAACTCAACGATCACCTCGCCTTACTTGTCCACGATCACAGTTACAGTAACCGATATTTTCGGGTGCACTTCCATCGAAGAAACACAAGTCTACTTGAAGCCCGGAGTTAACGCAGCATTCGACTTTGTCATACCAGAAGATTGTACACTTCCTATTGCCATTGCGATGAACAATTTGAGCACCGAAGGAACCTTCTCTCGATGGCTGTATAATGGCATCGAGTATTACATGGATGAACCAACAATTACCATTACAGAAAACAATTCGCAAGTGACGCTTTACGTAGTAAACGACGCGGGTTGCGATGCTGTCACATATCAGTCGATCAATTGTGAAGCGGAGATATATGTTCCAAGCTCATTCACACCAGACAACGATGGAATCAACGATTACTTCTCTGCGAAAGGAGAGGTATTTGAATTTGAAATGTGGATTTTCGACCGATGGGGAGAAGCCGTATTCCACAGCAAAGACATCGATGAAAAATGGATTGGAAATTACCGCGGCGGCGAGTACTACGTTGCCGATGGCGTCTACAATTGGAAAGTAGAATACAAGGGTTTCGGCGGCGAAAAGAAGATCCTCATGGGGCACGTGACGATAGTGAGGTAGTGGGGAAATGAGGAAATGGGAGAATGGGGAAATGGGGAAATGGGGAAATGGGAAAGTGGGGAAATGGGAGAATGGGGAAATGGGAAAGTGACGTGGGGGTGAAGGATTGACTCGCTAAACGCTCATCAATCCGTAACGTAGTCGAGCGCTGCATCGAGCCTGTCGAGATGGGGTGGTGCGGTCCGTGGTCTACCCTGATTCGCTGTCAAGACGGGGTGGTGCGGTCCGTGGGCTAACCTGATTCGCTGTCAAGACGGGGTGGTGCGATCCGTGGACTAACCTAATTCGCTGTCAAGACGGGGTGGTGCAATCCGTGGACCAACCTTTTAAAAATCAAAAATCCCCTCACTGAAGAGTAAACACCACGGGCAATATCATCCGCTGCCTTACTGCCTTGCCACCAATCGTTCCCGGCGTCCACTTTGGAGACTTCTTTAGTGCCGCCACTACATCTTTTCCCATAGCATCACTATTCGTCCTCAGCACTTGAATATTAGATAGTGTTCCATCCATTTCGACTATGAACTGAACGTAAACTTTAATATCGCTTCCAATGGCCTGAAAAGCTGAAGAATCAGGAGGAGACACATTCCCATTAATAAAATAAAAAAACCGCTCTTGACCTCCCGGAAATTCCGCCTCTGCTTCTACATAATCAAACGCGAGATTTGACTCGTTGCTTTCAAGTACTTTTCTAAAACGCTCTTCAATCTTCGCCTTATCCAACAAGTCACTTCCTTTGAAATATTGCTTATCAATGATCAACGTTTCTAGTGCGGTGAACTTAAATATATCATCTGTTTTTTTCATACCTACAGAACTAATCTTGAGGTATTGCACAGTTAGCATTTCACCTTCTTCAATCTTACCGTTATCATTCAAATCGATTCGTGGAATATGCGTATGCACCTGAACACGAAAGGCGCTATCACTTAATATTACCACCTTC
>JBDKJN010000088.1:0-3059 GCA_039796595.1 Bacteroidota bacterium | reverse complement strand
TGATTTTTTGCAGTAAGGGTTTATTTCGTTATGATCCGAAGCTAAAATCATTGCAGAGCGTGAAAGGAATGCGCGATGAATTGTCTGTTGGATTTCAGAACATGGTTGTCGATCCGGAATCGCGACGATTGTGGTTGGCCAGAAAAAATGATTTATGGAGCTGCAACATAGATGAATTTATGAATTGGCATGTGCCTCATATTTTTGTGGATGGTATTTTGCAATCTCTGCAACCAGTAGCATTAAACCAGAATGTCTTCCGACATGATGAGAATTACCTGACCTTCCTATTGAGTATTCCATGGTTCGATCAAACCGAATACCCAACGGTGCGATATCGTTTGTTGGGCCTTGATAGCAATTGGATTACTACCCAGGAACGCATCATTCACTATCCAAAGTTATCTGCAGGTTCGTACGAATTGGAATTACAGGTAATGATTCAAGGTGAAGTCTTTTCCGGCCCTTCTACCAAATACGCTTTCACGATACTTAAACCTTTTTACAAGCGCGCATGGTTTATATTGTTGTGTTTGTTTTTATTTGCTTTTGGGGTGGCATTTTTCTTGCGCCTGCGTGATCGTCGATTGACACGACGCGCATACATTCGCCAACAACAATTGGAGGGAGAGCTGCAATTGCTGAGGAGTCAGATCAATCCACATTTTTTATTCAATTCATTCAATACCTTGAGTTATACCATTGAGAAGGATCAGAATGAGGCGGTTGAGTACGTGGAAAAATTAAGTGACTATTTTCGACTTGTATTGCAAAGGACCAGAGAACCACTGATCACGTTGAAACAAGAAATGAATTTAGTCGAGCACTATTTGTTTTTACAACACAAGAGATTTGGCGCATCATTGGAAGTAAACAGCAGAATACCCGAGAAGGCAATGGAAAGCTTGATACCCCCAATGGTGATTCAAATGTTATTGGAGAATGCTGTGAAACATAATACGATTTCAAGCGATCGTAAATTAAGTGTTCAAATTACTGTCGAGAACAGTTTTATTGTAGTTTCGAATAATATTAACCCATTAATAAAGAAACCAATCGGAACTGGTACTGGTTTAAAGAATATACAACGTCGCGTAGAAATTTTAATGAAGCGCGATTTTGTAGTCATCGAAGACGAAAGGAGTTTTGTTGTTAAAATACCACTTTTGGGTGAAGTTCAGCCAATCAATAATAATAGCAAATAATGAGCACAAAACCTTTTCGATTGGGTCTAATAGAAGATGAACCAGCCGCCATGGAGCGCCTGCAAAATATGTTGAAGGAACATCAGCAGGAATTTGAAATTGCTTGGACTGCGGATTCTGTTAGTCGGTCATTAAACCATGTGTTCAAGGTCGATGCTTACGATGCAATTATTACCGACATCCAATTGGCGGATGGCACTGTTTTCGATCTTTTTGAGAAATTTAAGCCAATATGTCCTATTGTATTTGTAACAGCGTTTGATGAGTATTTAGTGGAGGCTTTCGTTGTAAATGCCATTGATTATTTGCAAAAACCAGTAAAGCGTGAGCAGTTTCAGTTGGCCATAAAGAAGCTAGCGATGCGTTTAAAATCGGGTGCGGGTAGAATAAACTACGATAGTTTAGCCCAGGCTATCGCACAACAGACTGAACAAAAGGATTTGAGGTATGTGATTCGTTTCGGAGAACACATGCGGGTTGTTACCTCCAATGAAATCGCCTATATATACACGCTCCAAAAGGGCAATTACATCGTCTTAGCCTCGGGTAAAACGTATCCTATGGACAAGTCTTTGGATCAATTGGAAAAAGAATTGGATCCACAGCGATTTTTTAGGATCAATAGGCAAATGATTGTCTGCCGGGAAGCCATTGGGCCGATGCAAATCGTATCTAAATCTAGGGTGAAGCTTACTTTGATGCCGGTGTTCGTCGAATATGAGAGTATTGTCAGCACAGAGCGTTCGCCTATTTTCAAGGAGTGGATTTCAGTTTAAATTTCAAATTCGTCCCAAGGTTATTACAAATTGAGTTGTATATGTCTCGACGTGTGTTTAAAACACACAGATGAGGGGTGCAATATCCCAAAGAATATACAATTAGTGTGAATAGACCTCGATGATCGCGGATACCCGCAGACGAGTGGGTGTCCCTGATCGCGAGGTATTCTGTTCAACAATTGATTTTTCCCGTTCAGAATATCTATGGTGACATGGACGAATATTCCAAAATAATTTTACGTTATACAATTTCATCAAAATGGGTAATATGAAAAGATATTATTTATTCATCACCGGATTGACTGCAGCCATGATAGTCGCATGTAAGCATCAACCTGAATTGACTGATGTGATAGACGATAATGGGGGCAATGGCAATCCAGATACCTTGATCGTAAATCCCGATCCTTGCGATCCTGACTCTGTTTATTTCCAAACACAGGTATTGCCCATTTTGGTGAGTAATTGTGCGATGGAAGATTGTCATGATGCAATTACAGCCGAAGACGGTATTCAACTCGACAGTTATTTGGCATTGATGAACAGCGATATCGTAGATCCTGGCCATCCTGGCAACAGCGATTTTATTGAGGTATTGACCGAAACAGGGAATGATTTGATGCCGCCAACTGATGCGGGTGGTCCGCTTTCCGCAGACCAAATTGCCTTATTGACCCAATGGGTGGCTCAAGGTGCGGTGAACAATACCTGCACTCCGGATTGTGATCCAACTCAATTCTCGTACGCAGTCAATCTCGAGCCTGTTATTGAATTGGCTTGTGAGGGTTGCCACAGCGGCGCTAATCCTTCAGGTGGAGTGAGTTTAACCAATTATAATGAAGTACGGGCTACAGCCTTGGATGGCAGCTTGATGCATTCACTTTTTGGTACTGGCGGGTACTCAATCATGCCAGATAATACACTTGGATTGCCAGAATGTAACATAACTCAATTTCAATTGTGGGTAAATGCTGGCGCCCCGAACAATTAATTGAACAGAACTGTTTGTACATTGGTACTTTATTAATTAAAAATGAAACTCTTCATAAAATCAGTCTTACTTCTTTTCGCACTT
>JBDKJN010000087.1:0-5607 GCA_039796595.1 Bacteroidota bacterium | reverse complement strand
TCACCAATATGCCCAAAGCCAAGGGGTAATAAGCCCAAGGGAATGCAGACAAAAACTGGTGGTTGAGCCAAAGCAAAACGCCAGCTCCGATTATGCTTCCTGTGACAATTTTATATCCTTCTTTGTGTAAGGTCATTGGATTTGGTTTTAGAAAATTCGTACAAAATAGAGGTAGGCTAGAACTACCGGCATTGACATTAATAATCCATCAAAACGGTCGAGTACTCCGCCGTGGCCAGGAATGAGATTTCCACTGTCCTTCACTCCGAAAGTCCGTTTGAAATGGCTCTCGAATAGGTCACCGAGGTTACCAAATATGCTGATAATAATCCCCATCACTAACCAATGGACGAGGTTTAACACGTCGTCGAATAGGAGACTAAGTCCAAAGCCGGCAAGCATTGCCATAAGAACACCGCCAAATAAACCTTCCCAGGTTTTGTTGGGGGAGACTTCGGGGTAAAGTTTGTGCCGACCGAGTGAGCGACCAGTGAAATACGCACCGGTATCATTGGCCCATAAAATGAGGAAGAAGCCAACAGGCAATTCATAAGTGAATTCACCCGCATACATTGCTAATACACTGACACCTGCAAAAGGCAAGATGACATAATAAACTCCGAAAAATGTAAGAGCAAGATTGACAAAGGCCTTCTGATCCAAAGAAAAAAGCTCCTTGGCCATGATGAAAGTGGACAGGGCTCCTATTAGTAGGAGATATTTCGTCTCAAGAATTTCCTGAATATGCGCGTAAACACCGGTATAAATCAAAATGCCGATAAGTAGGCCAGCGAAAACTCTTGGATTGTGGCGGTTTTCGAGTTTTGTAATCGTATAAAACTCATGCAAACCGACGACAGCAAAGAACAAAAACAGCAGTGCAACGGCCTCTTTGCCGAGGAGGGCACTTCCGATGACCGTGATCGAAAAGAAGAATCCTGCTATGCTGCGAATGACTAGATTGCTCAATGCTTGTTTTTTTATTGGCGGCAAAATTAAGCCTGTTCGCCTGTTGTCAGGTTATTTTCGGCAGAAATATGCATTACCTATCAGAACTTGGCTCTGCGTTGACTGCGCAGGTTCAGTTCTTTGAGCATGGCATATACTGCTAAATGGCCCACATCGCCATGGTCACACGCTCTAAAATAGAGCATTTTGCTGTGGTATCGACGCTTGCGTCGTTGTTTGATTAAACGATCCAGTTTGCGGGCATCACCGACCATAATGCGGCCTTCACGACCAACAGCAATCTGCATGGATGCGTTTAATTCTGCATTGGTTTTTGGTAGGGCCTTGTACCGCTTGATCAACGACTCATTGTCCCACCAAAGACTCGGACTAATGATGATGTAATCGGTGAACATAGCATTTTGTTCTAAATAAATCTGACAGGCCAAAAGCCCACCAAGACTTTGACCAATCAGAATTTTACGATTCGACGTTCTGAATTGGCTGTCGATAAACGGTTGCAATTCGTCGTCGAGGAATGAAATAAATGAAGCCGAATGGCCTGTGGTAGGCCACGTTTTACGGTCTTCTTCAACGGAAGTCGGAAATGTGAAATCGCGACGGCGATCTACATTTTCAATACCCACGACGATAGTGGGTTGGCATTGGTTGATCCACGAAAAACTCAAAAACTGGACTGCGCCACAAACATGAATAAAATCCTCGTCAATTGAACCATCCAAAAGATAAATGACATCGAAGTTTTGTTTGGTTAACGTGTCATATCCCAACGGTAAGTAAATGTTTAAGACGCGGTCTTCGCCCAAATGATTGGAGTGCAGCGTCAACTGTCGGGAAGGTACTGAAAATGGCAACGCCGACTGGGTTTGACAGTCGGCGTTGAACGATATGCTCATTGCAATAGCGAGAAAAGCGAAAAGCATTTTCATGGGCATTGCAAATGTTTTATTCTGAAATAGGATTCTGTGGCGTTGGGTTTGGAACTACTGGTACGGCTTGAAGTTCTGGCTTGTCCCATATTCTTTTACCCAATATTTCTTCTAGGTCATCTTTAAAAATAACTTCTTTATCCAAGAGTTTCTTCGCCAATTGATCCAATTTATCGCGATGCGCCAACAAAAGTTCTTTGGCACGTTTGTACGCTCCTTCGATCATTGTACTCACTTCCTGGTCGATCATACGCGCGGTATCTTCGCTATACGGCTTGGTGAATTGAGATTCACCGGAGCTGTCATAATAGCTGCGATTTCCAATGGCTTTATTCAAACCATACACACTTACCATAGCGTAAGCTTGTTTGGTTACCTTTTCCAAATCACTCAATGCGCCAGTTGAAATCTTGCCAACTGCAATTTCTTCTGCAGCGCGACCGCCTAATGCAGCGCACATTTCGTCCATCAATTGTTCTGTCGTATTCAATTGGCGTTCTTCTGGCAGGTACCATGCAGCACCCAATGAGCGACCGCGAGGAACGATCGTCACCTTTACCAAAGGAGACGCATATTGCAGCAACCAGCTCACCATGGCGTGACCGCTTTCGTGGTAGGCGATGGTAGATTTCTCTTCAGGGGTGATGATTTTGTTTTTCTTTTCCAATCCACCGATGATACGGTCCACTGCATCTAAAAAGTCCTGACGACCAACCGTCAGATGCCCCTTACGGGCTGCGATCAAAGCAGCTTCATTGCATATGTTCGCGATATCAGCACCGCTGAAGCCGGGAGTTTGTTTCGACAAAAACTCAACTTCAACTGAATTGTCGATCTTGACATTTTTCAAGTGAACATTGAAGATTTGGATTCGTTCGTTCAGATCAGGCATATCTACATAGATCTGACGGTCAAAACGTCCTGCGCGCAACAAGGCTTTGTCAAGAATATCGGCGCGGTTGGTTGCAGCAAGGATGATGATACCACTGTTGGTAGCGAATCCATCCATTTCAGTGAGCAGCTGATTGAGTGTGTTTTCGCGCTCGTCATTGCCACCGAAGTTCAAACTTTTACTTCTGGCGCGACCAATGGCATCAATCTCATCGATGAAGATGATAGCAGGTGCTTTTTCTTTAGCTTGACGGAACAAGTCACGAACACGACTGGCACCAACGCCCACAAACATTTCAACGAAGTCGGAACCACTCAATGAGAAGAATGGAACCTGGGCCTCACCAGCAACGGCTTTGGCCAATAAGGTTTTACCAGTTCCAGGAGGGCCAACCAACAATGCACCTTTTGGAATTTTAGCTCCAAGTTCGGTGTATTTTTTCGGGTGTTTGAGGAACTCAACAATTTCTTGAATTTCTGTTTTAGCACCTTCCAAGCCTGCAACATCATTGAAAGTGATATTCGATGATTTGCCTTTTTCGAAGAGCTGAGCTTTTGATTTGCCAATATTGAATATTTGTCCGCCTGGGCCACCACCGCCACCCAAACGACGCATGATCAATACCCAAGCACCAATGATCAAAGCGAAACCGATGATCCAAACGAGTAGGCTTTGGCCAAATTCGTTGACCGGTTTGTATTCAGTCTTAAAGTTTTTGGCTTTACCTAAAGCGATGATTTCGTCGATCACTTTTTCACTTGGAGGAATATTGAACGAGAACTCCGGTGAACGTGTTAATCCTAAACCACGTTTAGGGATGCGGGCAGCTAAAGCCTGAACACCTGCTGAATCGAGATAAACTCGTCCAGTTTGATGGTCGTACTCCAAACGCTCGATGTAACCTTGCTCGGCATAGCTGCAAAAATCACTGTAATTGATGCTGTTGCCACTGTTGCCACTATTGAACATCATCATACCTATGAGGATGGCGGCAATCAGCGCATAGACCCAATAGAAATTGAGATTTTTACCTTCTTTGTCCTCCGGTTTAGGCCTGCGAGGAGGGTTTTTTGAACTGTTATTTTGATTCGTGTCTGACATATATCTTTTATCGATGTACTAACTTCTTAAATTAATTTTCTGAGGAGGCTATTTTCTCAACCACGCCATCGCTCCACAGATCTTCCAAGGCGTAATGCTTGCGTGTTTGGTCTTCGAATACGTGAACCACAACATTTACATAGTCCATCAATATCCAATTGCTTTGACGCTGACCTTCAATATGCCAAGGTTTTTCGTTGCTCAGCTTGAAAGATTGTTCTTCAACAGATTGGGCAATGGCTTGCACTTGCGTCGTGCTGGTACCATGACAAATCACAAAATAATCGGTCATGGCGAAATCAATGTTACGCAGGTCTATCACTACAATGTCTTTGGCTTTGCGCTCTTGCATGCCTTCAATGATTGAATCAATGAGTACGATAGTAGCGTCTTTCCTTGTTATCTTTTTGGTCATATTTCCTCTATGCGTGCCTGCAACAAATGTAGGTGGTAGTGGTCGCAGTCTTGACAAAAATAGCACCATGAGCCCTATATCTGACATTCTGCCTCATTTTATAGTCAACCTGGGCATTGGGCAGCAAAGGCTTCAATCGGTTCATGTCGAATGGATTGAGTAAAACAAGGAGTTTTTGGCAAAGGACAATCGGTCTCAGGCGTTGTCTGTCGGTGAAAGTAGAGGATAGGAGAGGCCGTTGGAATGTCACGTGTATGACGGCTTGGCAGAATTAGGTATTCCTGTTCCTGACATAGCGAATAGGCTTTAATTTGTAGGGTTGCCGATGGTTTGAAGTTTGGATTTCGAACTCAATTTGTGCTTTCTAACGTCTGTTTAACAAATTAGAATTGTCATTTTCAGGAAATTGGCACACATTTGTTTCGGGGGCGGGGGTAATATATCACACTATGTTGTTCAAAGATCGTGCGATCATCAATCTTGATGTAACAGACTCAACCAATCAGTACGCGGCAAATTTGCTGCGCACGTCGCCACCTCCAGATGGTACGGTTATTACTGCGCAAGCGCAGCATCAAGGTCGCGGACAACGCGGTACTTTTTGGGAAAGTAAGCCTGGTGAAAATTTGCTGTGCAGCTTTGTTGTTTATCCAACCTTTTTGAGTTCAAGCAATCAATTTTATCTGAGTAAGTTAGTGGCCTTGGCTTTGCATGAGATGTGTGAAGAAGCCATGCAGCGTGAGGTTTTGCTCAAATGGCCCAATGATGTCATCGTGGCGCATAAAAAAGTTGGAGGAATATTAATTGAGGCGTCATGGAGTGATCAACGCATGCAGTCGGCTGTAATCGGAATAGGCCTAAATCTGAATCAAATTGAATTTGAAACGGCAAAAGCTACAAGTATTCGATTGATGACCAACAAAATTTGGGATGCCCAGGAATGTCTTAAGGTGTTAATCGAAAAATTCGAACGTTATTATTTCAAATTGGCGTCAGGTCAGTTTGCTGAGATATCAAAATTGTATCGCGATCATCTCTATCGTCTCGGTCAACCTGTAAAATTCCAATACAATGGCGCCATCATTGATGCAATGATCACAGGTGTGGATGAAGATGGCAAGTTGAGACTACACTGTGGTGATGGTCGAAGTTTGAGTTGTGGGTTGAAGGAAATTAAGATGCTGTGATATTCGGTGGAGACTAAGCACCATTGAAGTTGATCAGGAGTCAAAAATTGTCATTTGTTTTTTGCGTTGTAGAATGGGGAAGGCGATCATTCAGCTTCTTCTATCTATAGTTTA
>JBDKJN010000086.1:0-8523 GCA_039796595.1 Bacteroidota bacterium | reverse complement strand
AAGGAGAAGATGGATGAGGAGATCAAATTTTTGTTGATCCCAAAAGACCCCGAAGACACCAAAAACTGTATCCTGGAAATTCGCGGTGGTACGGGTGGCGATGAAGCGGCGATTTTTGCCGGTGATCTTTTTAGAATGTACCAGCGTTATATCCAAAACAAAGGATGGAAATTTGAAGTGTTAACCGTGAGCGAAGGCACAGCGGGTGGTTATAAAGAGGTTTCGATCGAAATAAGTGGCGAAGAGGTTTACGGTACTTTGAAGTTTGAAAGTGGCGTCCATCGCGTGCAACGTGTTCCCGAAACCGAAGCACAAGGTCGTGTACATACATCGGCTGCAACAGTAGCTGTGATGCCTGAAGCAGAAGAGTTTGATGTGATCATCAATCCTGCCGACATTCAGCGCGACACATACCGCAGCAGTGGAGCAGGAGGACAGCACGTCAACAAAACGGAAAGTGCCGTTCGTCTCACACATATTCCAACTGGTGTAGTCGTCGCTTGTCAGGAAGGACGTTCACAGCACGAGAATGCCGAAAAGGCCATGACCATGCTACGTAGCCGCATCTTCGAAGCCGAAGTTTTGAAACGTCAAGAAGAACGGGCCAAAATGCGCAAATCGTTGGTGAGTACAGGTGACCGTTCGGCTAAGATTCGCACCTATAATTTTCCGCAAGGCCGATGCACCGATCATCGCATTGGACTAACGATGTATAATCTTGATGCGATTATGAATGGCGAAATCGAGGAAATCATTGAGGCCTTGAAACTCGCCGAGAATACAGAAAAATTGCAGGAAGGATTGAATCAATAACACCATGAACAGAGCGCAACTTATCGCCAACATCCGTGAAAGGGAGAGTTTTTTGTGTGTAGGTTTGGATACCGATCCGAATAAATTGCCGGCGGGCGTTACCATGCTCGCTTTCAATAAGGCCATCATCGATGCGACTCGAGATCTTTGCGTCGCCTACAAACCCAACGTCGCTTTTTATGAATGCCTCGGTCCTGAAGGTTGGCGCGTATTGGAAGAAACGGTGCGATACATCGGACCTGATCACTTTATTATCGCCGATGCAAAGCGAGGAGATATTGGAAATACATCGGACTATTACGCGAAGACGTTTTTTTCAAGTATGCCATGCGACAGCGTTACCGTAGCACCTTATATGGGCCGCGACAGCGTCGAGCCTTTTCTCAAATACGCCGACAAATGGGCCATTGTGTTGGCGTTGACCAGTAATCCCGGTGCAGATGATTTTGAATTGCTCTCCCAAGACGGAATTCCATTGTATCAGCAGGTACTCCAAAAGGTAAGTCAATGGGGTACACCAGATAACACAATGTTTGTTGTTGGCGCCACGCGCCCCACAATGCTCACCGAAATTCGTGCGATTGTACCCGATCACTTCCTTCTTGTGCCTGGTGTTGGCGCCCAGGGTGGATCGCTTACAGAAGTTTGTAAGTATGGCATGAACAAGGACATTGGATTGTTGATCAACGCATCACGAAGTATTCTCTATGCATCTTCTGGTCATGACTTTGAAGTTGCTGCTCGAAAGGAAGCGAAGCGCATGCAAGAAGAAATGAAAAGTTTGTTGCGATGAAAAATTATCTGTTGATACTCTCCGTTTTTCTCTGTCAATGGGCAACGTCACAATCGATGTCCACGGGTCATTTGGAGAAATTGCACGACTTAAAAACAAAAAGAGGTTATCCTGTAAACACCTGGGTTTGGACACCTGAGGGTTACGACTCAAAGGTGCCATGCAATGTCATTTACATGTATGACGGGCAAATGCTTTTTGATGCAGATAGTACATGGAATCACCTGGAGTGGACCATGGACGAAACCGTCGATCATTTGATGAAGCTGTCTATCATTGGTCCGACCATCGTTGTAGGGATTTCGTTTTCTGATAGCCTTCGACATAGTCAATACACCCCTCAAAAACCGTTTGAACAAATGAATGCTGCTCAACAACAGCAGGCCTTTATAGCCAAGCGTCCCAGTGGAAACCTTTATTATTTGAAGCCCATAGTTTGTTCAGATGATTTTTTGGATTTTGTCGTACATCAGGTTAAGCCTTACGTAGATAGTCATTACACTACCTTAAAGGATCGTACGCACACCTATGTTGGCGGAGCTAGCATGGGAGGACTTATGGCGATGTATTCGCTTTTGGAATACCCTGAAGTTTTTGATTCGGCATTTTGTCTATCTACCAACTGGCCACTAACAGAACAAGCTTCGGATCCTGGTTTTTTGGACGCGTGGCAAAAGTATGTTGCTGGTCGTCTGCCGCATTTGACCGATCATTTCATATATATGGATTATGGTGGGCGAGGAAAGGATGCCACCTATGGTACCTACCAAAAAAGCATGGATGATTTCCTTCGTCGACAAGGATTCAATCAATTTGAAACGCGTTCTTTCCCTGAACATGACCATTCAGAAGCGGATTGGGCCAAGCGCATACAGGAAGTTTTGATTCGTGTTTTTTTGCAGTAATTTCAGGCCATGGAACAACACACCCCATTGGCAGAACGCTTACGCCCCAAATCACTCGATGAGTACGTGGGGCAAAAGCATTTGGTTGGACCAGGAGCGGTATTGCGCAATGCGATTGAAAGTGGACATGTTCCAAGTATGATTTTGTGGGGACCTCCAGGAGTGGGTAAAACCACCTTGGCGACGATCGTTTCACAAGTTATCAAACGACCATTTTTTTCACTCTCAGCCATCAACGCTGGCGTCAAAGATATCCGTGATGTGATTGATCAGGCGAAGAGCGGAGGCATGTTTAGTCGCAATGCCATATTGTTTATCGACGAGATTCATCGTTTTTCAAAATCACAACAAGATGCGTTGTTGGCGGCAGTTGAAAAGGGTTGGGTCACACTGATTGGAGCAACAACTGAAAATCCATCTTTCGAAGTCAATGGAGCATTGCTTTCTCGTTGTCAGGTATATGTTTTGCAGTCGCTCACCAAAGACGAGTTGATCGGATTGATTCAACATGCCGTCCAAACCGATGCTTGGCTCATTGCTAAAGCACCGAAGATTCAAGAGTTCGAAGCGCTGTTGCAATTGAGCGGGGGAGATGCGCGCAAATTGTTGAACATATTGGAATTGGTTGTGGGAGCTTTGCCAGAGGCTACGACCGCGATCACAAATGAATTGGTCAAATCCATCGTACAAAGCAATATGGCGTTGTACGATAAGAATGGTGAAATGCACTATGACATCATTTCGGCGTTCATTAAAAGTATGCGTGGAAGCGACCCCAATGCAGCGGTGTATTATCTGGCGCGGATGGTGGAAGGAGGAGAGGATCCCGCATTTATCGCACGTCGCATGTTGATTCTCGCTGCTGAAGATATAGGAATGGCAAATCCCAATGCCTTGTTGATGGCGGATGCGACATTTCGTGCCGTCCAAAACATAGGTTGGCCTGAGTCGCGCATTGTGTTGAGTGAGTGCGCCATTTATCTTGCAACTTCGCCCAAAAGCAATTCGGCATATACAGCCATTGACGATGCGTTGGCTATGGTGCGCACCAGCCCAAATATTCCAGTGCCATTACATTTGCGCAATGCTCCGACCAAGTTGATGAAAGAATTAGGATATGGACAGGAATACCAATATGCGCATGCACACGCCGGGAATTTTGTTGATCACGAGTTTATGCCCGATGAATTAAAGGGCCATGTCTTTTATCAACCCAGTCCCAACAGCAAAGAACAACAGGTGCGTCAGTGGCTAAGAGAACGGTGGGGAGACAAATACGAAAAGGGATCCTAAACGGGCAATCATTCAAACTCGTTGTAAGAGGTTTAAAGATGTCATCTTTTATGTCTAAACACGATCGACCATTTTAGTAAAATTCCTAGGTAAACAAATCACTGAATTGAAAACCTTCCACGAATCGGTCTTTGCTCAATTTTTTGTATTCTACCATTGCCCATAAGACGAATTCTTTTAGAAACGCGATATCTTTTTTACTGGAATTGGGTTGGTACTTTTGGATCAAGTCATTCAGTGGACGAATGTTGTCGAGCTCGTTCTTAAATTCTTCGTCCGAAGTCTCGTCCAAAAGATCCAGGCTGGGCTCGTTCTCAAACCATTCTACAATGGCGGCGTATGGACTCTTTGAGGGATCCTTCTCGAGCTTTTCAATTTTTGGGAAATACAATGGGAAGAGGGTAGATACTGCATCAGCAATTAACTTTTGTGCAACTGTGGCCGCACCTTCCTGCTCTCCTTCATACACCAATTCGACCTTTCCAGTGATCGCAGGAATGATGCCCATAAAATCGGCCAAACGAACCGTGGTATGTTCAGCTCCCAATTTCAAAGCTCTGCGCTCCGCTGTGCTAATCAAGTTTTCATACGCCGTTATACTCATACGAGCACTTACTCCACTTTTGCTGTCAACGTATTCGCTTTCGCGGGCTTCAAAACTGATTTGTTCCAATAGATCTTTAGCCAGCGCTGGAACATATACCATCTGTGTTTGGGCTTCATTCAACCGTGCTTCTTGAGCAGTGATGGTCTTTGCAATTTCAATGTTCTCGGGGTAATGCGTCAGGATTTGTGAGCCGATGCGATCTTTTAAAGGTGTAACAATGCTTCCGCGATTGGTATAGTCTTCGGGATTTGCGGTAAACACAAATTGCATATCCAGCGGTAGACGGACCTTGTATCCTCTGATCTGCACATCACCTTCTTGAAGGATGTTGAACAATGCAACTTGAATTCTTGCTTGCAGGTCAGGCAATTCGTTGATGACGAAAATGCAACGATTGGCACGTGGGATCATGCCGTAATGAATAACACGGTCGTCGGCATAGGATAATTTTAAGTTGGCTGCTTTGATCGGGTCCACATCACCTATGATGTCGGCAACTGTTACATCAGGTGTGGCGAGCTTTTCAAAGAAGCGTTGGTTGCGATGAATCCAACTGATTGGGGTTTGATCTCCTTTTTCGGCAATCATTTCTTGCCCATTACGTGAGATCGGATTCAAGGGGTCGTCATTGATTTCTGATCCTTCGATGATAGGTATATATTCATCGAGCAATTCAACCATTTTGCGAGCAAGTCTCGTTTTTGCCTGACCGCGAAGGCCCAGTAAATTGATGTTGTGACGCGATAGTATAGCACGTTCCAATTCGGGAATAACAGTATTCTCGAAACCATGTACCCCCTCAAAAGCGGGTTGACCTGATTTGATCTTTTCGCGGAGGTTGTTTCTCAATTCGTCTTTAATGCTCTTGGAGGCATAACCAGATGCCTTGAGTTCGCTGAGGGTTTTTATAGTTGGTGTGCTCATGTCTATTTCAATTTCTTTTTTCTGTTAGTCTCGTAATCTTCGAAAATCATTTCGCCCAATCCTTTTATTCCCGTGTAGAAAGCCTTACCCTGATTGGCAGCGGTGAAGTTGTCTACGAACTCCTGCAAGTAGGAATCACGAGCGATCATAAAGGTGGTAATCGGGATATGCAGTTTGCGCGCTTGCTGAGCTTGATTATAACATTGCTGAACAATGTATGGATCAAGCCCATTGCTGTTCATGTAATACTGACCATCATGTTCTCGCACGCAACTCGGCTTCCCATCTGTGATCATGAAGATTTGTTTATTCGTATTTCGCTTTCTGCGCAAGATATCCATAGCCAACTGCAAGCCTGCCACAGTGTTGGTGTGGTAAGGTCCTACGGTCAAATAGGGCAGGTCTTTGATGGCTATAGTCCAGGCATCATTTCCGAAAACAAGAATGTCAATAGTGTCTTTCGGATACCGTGTGGTGATGAGCTCAGCCAATGCCATAGCCACTTTTTTGGCGGGTGTGATGCGGTCTTCGCCATACAAAATCATGCTGTGGCTAATGTCAATCATCAATACCGTGCTCATCTGCGCTTTGTAATGCGCATCTTCCACCACGAGGTCATTTTCGGTGAGCGTAAAGTCATCGAGACCATTGTTGATTTGGCCATTGCGTAGGCTTTCGGTGAGTGAAATACGCTCGATCGAATCACCGAAATGATAGGCTCTGAAATCACCCGTTTGTTCATCTCCTGCACCCGCAAATTTGGTTTTGTGATTACCGCTGCCGGCTCTTTTGAGATTACCAAAGATTTGGTCGAGTGCAGCTTGACGGATGGCCCTTTCTGTTTTGGAAGTGATGGTCATACCGCCTGATCCATTTGGATCTGCTTCTTCCCGGATATAACCTTTGTCTTTGAGGTCCTCGATGAAATCGTCAATGGTGTAATTCTCATCCGTGAGTTTATACTCTTTATCCAACGCACGAAGCCAATCGATGGCCTCATCGAAATCTCCCGAGGTGTGGACGATGATCTCTTTAAATAGATCAAAAAGTCGATCGAATGGAGCGACGTTTGGAGCCTCATAAGTTTTAAAAGAAAATCCTTTTTTGTGCGGTACTTCCATAGCAAGAGCTAATGTAACAATATGGACGTGAAAATGTTTGCGTGATGGAGTACTTATAGGCATCTGTTTCGAATCAGGCAATATTGTAGCTCGATGTGTGTTATATGAAATCCAATCTGCAATGCAAAAGAATGGGTTCAAAGAGTATTGTTTGGATTGTTTCCTAAAAAAGTGTGGGCATGAGTATATTTAGTTCTATCATTTTTTCAAAATTGAAATATCGATTTCCTTGCTACTCCGCTTTATTGATCTGCCTTAATGTTCATGCTCAAGAACCAGCAATGTATTGGCCTTTTCAACTGTCCTATGCTGATTTGGTCTCGGGTAAACACAATGGAGTTATTGACTTGCACGATTCGAATGAAGAGAGAATAAGTTTCTCAACTAATGATATGAATTTTACTATTGATGTGAAAGACACCTTAGTAATCACGATATTATCTCCACTTGAATTAAAGGAGATGATCCCTGATCCGATGTTAAAATTTAAAGTATATAGTGACAGCTTGCATTATGAAATTCATATGGAAGTTTCACCACTGGATGATACTGGAAAGGCGCTCATGGATGAGGTAATTACCGAGAAGAATGCGGAGTCAGTGGGATGGGTGACCATGATGCATTACTTGAAAACAGGCAATATGGCTTCTTTCGAAAAGTACAAAGCATGTTGGAAAGCTGGCCCTCCTGATTCCTATTTGGTTTGGTTGAACGGGCTCCTTACGGTTTGGCGAGTATTCGTATTGGGTTCAGTTAAGGGGAGAAATATAGATATTTATCCTTTTCAAGAAATACCACTTTCGAAGTATGGTTTCAAAAAATGATCTTGGATTATTCGAGTAAGGAAATTTGTTCCGGCCGTTCGAAAATTATGGTTTTGGGAAAGGATTTCTTCGGCCACTCCCCTCTAGTAGTGCGCCCGATCGGACGACAGCCCCTAACAACTAAAACTAACCCCCAAACACATCTCTTAACCCCTTTCCACCAGATACCGATTGATATTCTTTGCAATCGCAGGTCCTTCATAGATGAAACCGGTATAGACCTGCACCAAATCAGCGCCAGCCTCCAGTTTTTCCAGTGCATCAGCACCTGTGTGAATTCCCCCCACACCAATAACGGGGAAGGCATTGTTGGATTTTGTTTTGAGATAGCGGATAACCTCCGTGGCACGTGCAGTGACGGGCTTTCCACTCAGACCGCCTGCTCCAATGCTTTCGAGGGTGGATGAATCGGTTTGTAATCTCGAGCGATCAATGGTTGTGTTGGTTGCGATCACTCCAGCTATTCCGCTGGTTTGTGTGATTTCTATGATATCGTCCAATTGTTCATCGGTGAGATCCGGAGCGATTTTCAGTAAGATCGGTTTGGGGTTGCTACCCGAAACATTTTTGTCTTGCAAGGTGCGCAAAATTTCCAACAGAGGGCCTTTCTCTTGCAATTCCCGCAGACCAGGGGTGTTTGGCGAACTTACATTCACCACAAAATAATCTACCACATCGCGCAATGCATCGAAACAAATCAGATAATCTTTTACCGCATCTTCATTTGGTGTGACTTTATTTTTTCCAATATTGCCTCCGACGAGAATGGATGAATTGCGTTTTTTTAATCGTTCAACTGCATCGACAACGCCGTGGTTATTAAAGCCCATGCGATTAATCAAGGCTTCATCCTTTGGTAAACGAAATAGACGAGGCTGTTCATTACCGGGCTGTCCCACGGGGGTCAACGTCCCGATTTCAATAAATCCAAAACCAAGTGTATCAAGGGCATCAATCCATCGGGCATCTTTATCAAATCCGGCTGCAAGTCCGACAGGATTGGGGAAGGTGAGACCAAACGCTGTTTTGCGGAGCTTATCGTTTTTGACATGAAAATAGGAACGCATCAAACCGCGAACTCCTGGAACTTTAACCGCAGCCTGCAACAAATCCATTGCGAGATAGTGCGCGCGTTCTGGCGCAAAACAAAAGAAAAGAGGCTTGATAATGGACTTGTAGAACATATGCAAAGGCTTGTGAAAGGCAAATTTAGCGATGGATTGACGCCGCTTCGATTCTTGGA
>JBDKJN010000085.1:0-7046 GCA_039796595.1 Bacteroidota bacterium | reverse complement strand
ATGGGCTGGAAACCGAGCAATCATTCGGTAAGGTATTACTTGGAGGAATGGCGAAAAAAGGCCTTATCCTACCTCCATGTGTTACATCACGACCCAAAGGAATACGGCGTATTGGCGGCTTTGATTTTAGGGGATACATCAGATATGGATCCTGAACTCATGACGAGTTACGCAGCAGCAGGTGTGGTACATGTTTTAGCGGTCAGTGGACTTCACGTTGGTTTGGTCTATATGCTACTTGCTCCAGTTTTTAAGCGGCTATTTGGTCGGTCGCGTGGCAAATGGTGGCGTACTTTATTACCAATTATATTGTTGTGGTTGTACAGTGGACTCTCTGGTGGTTCACCGAGTGTTCTACGGGCTGCTGTGATGTTTTCTGGATTTATTGTAGCTGATAATTTTGGCAAACACAACAACATTTATAATACGCTCGCTTCAAGTGCATTGGTATTGCTGGTGGTAAAGCCAGCCATGTTGTTCGATTTAGGTTTTCAATTGAGTTATCTGGCCGTAATTGGAATTGTGATCTTGCAACAGCCATTGTCCAATCTCATTCATGTTCCCAATAAAGTGCTGGATAAAGTATGGACCATGTCTGCGGTTTCTATAGCGGCGCAATTGAGTACTTTACCGCTTACCTTGTATTATTTCCATCAATTTCCCAATTACTTTCTTGCCTGTAATTTGGTAGTGATTCCGTGGAGCACTTTGATAATCTACCTCAGCATTGTTTTCTTTATTGTACTGCCGTGGCAAAGTGTTGCGCATATGATTGCAGATTTGTTGGTCTGGATGACGCGATGTATGAATCATGTCATCGTTTGGTTCGAACAATTGCCGTACAGCGTTACCACAAATATTCGTTGTGATATATGGCAGTTTTGGTTTTTGTCCCTTGGTATTTTTCTAGGCCTAAGGTGGTTGTTTTGGCGAAAGAAGTCGGCCCTTATCGGGTTACTTGCAGTGGTTGCATTGCATTTGGGCTATTGTTGGATCAACGAGTCTCAGCAGTGGGGGAGTGAAGAACTTTTGTTGTATTCGAATGGTCATTCGGTTGGTGTCTCACATCGCAAGGTCAATGACTTACGCTGGTATAATTTTGGTCAAGAGGAGGTCAATCCTGGGTATGGGTGGTCGAATTATATGCGTGAAAATAACATTGAACGTGTTGATTCTAGTGGGACGAACGCTACTTCCGATTGTCCTTTATATTGTTGGGAAAATACCATGGTATATATGGCAGATAGCAGTGCTATCAGGCGTTACGGCTGGGTTAAATGCGATGTTATGATATTGCATCATCTCGGGCGTTTTCGATTTGATGCCAATAAAATGGACGTTGTAAGGGATGTTCAAGTCATCTTTGGTCCGGGCATACCGTGGAAAACCAAACGTTGGATGCGTGGAAAGTGGAAGGACCGCCTCGAATGTATTGATCTATCTAAAGGAACATGGGTCATTGATAATGGCCGATTTCAGCCTTATTCAAAGGATGTTTTTTAATCGACCCAGTTTAGCGGACAAAAACAAGATGATCGGGTTGACTCCGTGTGGCGTCGTATTGGTATCCACCGGAGGTAAAATGAACGAGTTTTTTGGGTTGTGTGATGCGTTCGTCGATGATATAGCGTGCCATCATGCCGCGTGCCTGTTTGGCCAATGTGCTCACCATTTTGTACGTCCCGTTTTTGTTCTCCAAAAAGTCACAAACAATGACCTGTGGTTTCAATTTTTTTCGATCAATGACTTTAAAGTATTCATCACTCGCGAGCTGAACGATATATCCTTTGGGATCTATTTGCGCATTCAAATAGTCTGTGATTTTTGCGGTCCAATAGCTATAAAGTGAACGATCCTTAGTAGTAGGAGCAAAACGTGTTCCCATCATCAATCGATAGGGAAGGACTAGATCTTTAGCGCGTAATAGGCCGTACCATCCACTCAATATACCAATGTGCTCTTGGGCCCAGGTCAGGTCCTTTTCATTCAACGTCATGGCGTCTAATCCTCGATAAACTTCTCCTTTGAACAATTGAATCGCCAATGTCGCACGCTCTTGGAGGATTGGAGTGTTCCAGGATTGGATACGCTCAACGGTTTGACGGGTCAAGTCATCGCTGATAGCTAGCATGCTTTTGATCTCGGAGGCCTTACATTTTTTTAGCGCTGCGGCGATCACTTTGGCTTCTTCAAGAAAATGGGGTTGAGAACAGACTTTGCCAGAATAACGCTGTGTTTCGTCCATCAATTTGGCAGGCGAAAGCAGGGCATACAATGAAGTTGACATAACGCTTAATGCTTGTTTTGATCGATATGTTGACCTAAGAGTTCAGCCAGTGCAGCCGTCATCATATCGGCCTGCAATTCATATCCGCGTTTTGAAAAATGCACGTAATCATTTGCAGCTAAACCTGCATTGGCCCAGGCTCTTACGGAATTGGCTCCGCCCATTACGGCATATAGGTCGTAAACTGCTCCACCATGTTTTTGAGCAAGTGCAATCATGCTTTCGCGGACTTTTATTGCGTTTGGATTCGAATGTTTTTTTTGATAGTACGTATCGTTGTTGGTGACAAACAACAGGCATACATTCGGATTTGCAGCCTTAAAAGTTGTGATCAAACTATCATAACGCATCTGATAAGCTTCCGTATCAAATTCATCGGTAGGCACATTCGCATCATTCACACCAATACCACAGACAACAAGATCTGGTGCAATGGTCGCAATTTGTTGCTCAAAACCGCTGCAGCGCAAGTAACTTCTTGTGCTGGCACCATTGACTCCAATGGTATGATACGAAATGCCATGCTCAGTCTTACCCAGGTAAAGGCCCTCCAATGAGAACATGTACTGAGATGCATTGGTTTTGTTCAGGGCCAAATGCAATTCTGTTTGTGGCTGAGAATAGACATAGCGACGATAGGGTAGACCTAGGCTTGTACTGTCGAGTTGTGCATCACGCACAACATAATCATAACTTGCACTATCTCCGGCAGAACTATAAATGCGGACTTCTTGAAAGCTCTGTGGTAAACTATCATTCATTAACGTAGTGACACTGAGTCCCGCATTCTCATTTTCTGTGATCGCGTTAATACCCGACATTCCCCAATCGCAGTCATGATCCGAAACTGCGTTGCGACAGCCTCTCCACGAACCCCAATAATCGCATTTGACGCTGCGTTGACCATTGGTCTTCACCATTTGATAGGGGAAGAAAAACCCTCGTTCGCCAGCAGCCCCATAGAACAAATGACTGAGGTTGTCGCGCATGCGATCAGATAAAAAACCACCTTGTACATGTGATCCGCCAATGTGAAGGATGTCGATTTTTCCTTGGCCTTCAAAAGCCAATCTACTCATCTGATCGAGTAGGGCGTTCCATCGAGTTGGATCCCCATAAACCTGAATGGCGTTGTGCTGGTATTGCACACAGGAATAATCCTTGGGAATCGGGAAAGAAATACTGCGTTTTTTGGTCGGACGATCGCCGAACGCTAAAGCGCAAACAACCAAAGTCATTGTCATACACAAGAGGAATGTCAAGGAAACTTTGGTTGTCTGATGCTTTTTTATCATTAAAAATTCGGTTTCAATAAGTATTGTGAGTAGAACTTGTCAATTTCATCTACTGCCTCGTCAGCACTGTCTACGAGAGTAAACAAAAATTGATCGTCTGGACTCGCATTTTTTTCTTTTTCTATCAAAGTTTGTTTGATCCAATCTAACAGTCCTGACCAAAATTCGCGCCCAACCAAAATAATTGGGAATCGGCCGATTTTGTCCGTCTGAATCAACGTTAACGCTTCGAAGAACTCATCCAAAGTTCCGAATCCACCTGGCATTACAATGAATCCTTGACTGTATTTTACAAACATAACTTTGCGCACAAAGAAGTAGTCAAAATTGATACTCTTGTCATGGTCCACGTATTGGTTACCATGCTGCTCAAAAGGCAACACAATATTCAGACCAACCGATGTTCCTCCTCCTTCTTTAGCACCTTTGTTACCGGCTTCCATGATACCAGGACCACCGCCGGTAATCACTCCATACCCTTTATTCACCAGTTTGAATGCAATGTCTCGTGCTTTTTGATAATGGGGGTTATCTGGTTTGGTGCGTGCGCTACCAAAAATGCTTACGCAAGGACCGATTTGTCCCATACGATCATACCCTTCCACAAATTCACCCATGATTTTGAAAATGCTCCAAGAGTCATTGCTTTTCGTTTCATTCCAGCTTCTTTGGCTGAATTTGTTAATGATTCTGCTGTCTTTTTCCATATGTATATACTTTTTTATCCGAATAATCCTTTACTGCGTTTTCCGCGTTTGCCACCTAGGCCAAGCACTCCGAGCAAGCCTCGTGCTAATTCTCGCACTACGGTATTGCCAACTTGACGAACCATCGTGTTTTTGCTGGCGCGTTCAATAAATCCAGGCTCTTCTTTTTCTTCTTTCGCCTCCGATTTTTTTCTAGTCATTGTTACTTCAACTTCTTCCTCTTCTTCCGATTTTTTTGCGTTCTGCAACTTGGCTTCTATGATCTCATAAGCGCTTTCTCGGTCAATTGTTTCGTTGTATTTCGATACCAATTGACTCCATTGCAATACGCGATCAATTTCCTCTCCTGACAGAATTCCCATCCTTGATTGTGGGGCGCGTAGATGTGTCGCCGCTAAAGGAGTTGGTTGGCCTTTTTCATTCAACGCTGTAATAAGCGCTTGTCCTATTCCAATGCTCGTCAAAAGATCAGAGGTTTTATAAAAATCAGAAATAGGATAGTTTTCTGCGGTTTTTGTAATCGCTTTACGGTCTTTTTCTGTGAACGCGCGCAAGGCGTGCTGCACTTTTAAGCCCAACTGTGACAATACACTCTCTGGAATATCGTATGGGTTTTGTGTACAGAAATAGATGCCTATGCCTTTGGAACGAATCAATTTGATGATGTTCTCGATCTGTTGTAACAAAGCCTCGCTCGCCTCATTGAATATAAGATGTGCCTCGTCAATGAATACACAGAGCTTGGGTTTTTCCAAATCTCCGGCTTCGGGAAAACTTTGATAGATTTCAGCCAACATCTGCAACATAAAGGTGCTGAATAATTTGGGTTTGTCTTGTATGTCCGTCAAACGCACAATGCTCACCATCCCACGACCTTGTTGGTCAAATCGACACAAGTCCGATACTTCGAAAGAGCGCTCACCAAAGAATTTTTCGGCTCCTTGTGTTTCTAATTCAATCACTTTGCGTAAAATGGTCGCAATCGATGATTCGCTGATTTTTCCGTAATCCTTTTCGATGATTTCTTTGCCTTCGTCAGTGGAATACTGAAGCAGTTTTTTGAAGTCCTTTAGATCTAAAAGTCCTAAATCATTGTCGTCAGCAAACTTAAACAACACAGCCACCAAGCCGGATTGCGTATCATTCAGGTCCAATATTTTGGAGAATAATACGGGGCCAAATTCGGACACAGTTGCACGCAAACGCACTCCTTTTTCATTGCTCAATGTGAGCATTTCCAAGGTACTGGCCGAGGGTGCATAAGGTATTCCTATCAAATTATGACGCTCTTCAATCTTCTCATTGCTCGCGCCCATGGCTCCGATGCCGCTCAAATCACCTTTGAGGTCCATGAGCATCACAGGTATGCCTTTTTGGGCCATTTGTTCTGCAATGATTTGCAGCGTTACTGTTTTTCCAGTACCAGTGGCTCCGGCGATTAAACCGTGGCGGTTCAACGTCTTTAACGGTATACGCACTTTGCATGCGCCTACTGGTGCGCCATCCAATATAGCGGCACCCATTTCAAGGGCGTCGCCTTTAAACTGATAGCCCGTTTGTATGTGGTTTGTAAAATCTTCTAATCGACCCATGTTTTGCAATATTTCGACCGACGAATGTAAAACAATTGCATCTTTTTTCTCTGAAATAATCTATTCAAATGGTACTATTTTTTCAAACAAAGGTGTAATTGTGATTAGTTGAGGTTGTGCCGCGGAGAATAGCATTGAGCCCAATAGCTCAAGTCGTGCGATTCAAGGGCAGACGGATGCATCTAAAACTTAACATTTTATTCGAAGATGAAGTGATTAGGATGGTTTTAATTTGTCTTCAATCTTAATTTATTTTATCATGTTAGATCAAATTATCAATTTCGCTAAAGATCAACTCGGAGATCAATTCAAAAACGACAATCAACTCGACGATAACCAGCAATCTGAAGTGTTCAGCACTGCGCAAAACAGTATTATGGACACGATTAAGAATCAAATCGGCAGCGGGAATGTCGGTGGTTTGATGAATCTGTTCAATGGTCAAGACGATGCCGGTGCGCAAGCCAATCCAATTGCAGGTCAAGCGCAACAAAACGTCGTGGCTTCATTAATGGACAAATTGGGTCTTGATGAAGGTAAAGCTGGTGCCATTGCGCAACAAATTATTCCTGCAGTTATGCAGCGTTTTTCAAGTCCTGAAACTGGCACTGCGGAAAATCCAATGGATTTGGTGAAGAAAATTGGCTTGGATGGCGATTCTGGAATTGCCGATATGATCGGTAAATTCACAGGTGGCGAAGGAAATGTGATGGACAAATTGAAAAATTTGTTTTAGTCAATTCGAGAAGAATGACCGGCTCATGTTGCGTGAGTCGGTTTTTTTGTGTCTACTGTTTTCATAGAAATTGAAAAAGGCCACTCCTGTGGCCTCTCCATATACAACAACTGAGTTGATCAGTGTTTAAGCAATGTAAATGTTTGTGCTGCTGACTTCGGTTGGGTGATTGTGAATACATATGCACCTGCAGCCCACGCGTGTGTTGATATGCGTTGCGTGCCTTTAGATACGGCATATTCTGCGACACAACGTCCGTCCATGTGATACACCTTCAACTGTCCGGTAGTATTCGAATCAATTATTAAGTCGTCTACAAATGGGTTAGGATAGAAGTGTACTGATGCTCTGCTATTTGTTTCCTCGGTCGAAATGTCGCCATTGTTTTTCCAAATTCCATTGCTATCGAAAGCAACAAAATAATCACCA
>JBDKJN010000084.1:0-2848 GCA_039796595.1 Bacteroidota bacterium | reverse complement strand
TAAGGGTGCTCAAGACATGCCATCCGTATACACCCCAGACAAACCAGCGCATGCCAGGTGTCACTTGCAGTGACTCCCAAAACTGTTTCAATTTGAGGATTGCCAAGTTCATCGCTTAATTTCTGAGTTTTGAAAAACAGGAAAAAAGAGGGTGTCACCTGAACTCCTTTCAATGGGAATATCCGGTTGCGCAAATCGATATGCCACAGCAATTTGCAAATCCTTCCATGAACCGAAGTGCTTCTCATGCATCCGACCGGCATAATAAAGTGCTTTGCTGTACGCAGGTGTCTTTACAATTGCATCGAATTGTGGTACACCGTTGATACTGTAATACTCAGTGTGCAATTGGTAGTTCAGTTGAATCAATATATTCTGCTCTATGACTTCCATTTTTGAATATTCATCGTAGCCACATGCACTTGATACATCACGCCAGTCTGACCAATCCATAATCGTATCACTCGTGGTATTGCGATAAATGAGTTGAGCATCATATTCCGGAATATTCGGTGCAAACAATGCCCAATTCTGATGAAACAAAGGCACCATATAACTGTACGACATCCTGGCCAAAACACCACTGGCTGGCCAATGAAAGGTGTAGATACAAGTTGCAAGGACATGCCATACACCCCATGCTACAGCGATCCACTTCAATCCTTGTACAGCCCTTCCTTTCATGGTGCCAAGTTAAGTCGAGTTTTGGTGATTGTAAATACGCGTCTCTCACTTGTTGGACATACGATTTTTTGAGGTGACATCATTCAGCAAACAAAAGATCTTTTCGAGTGTGACATTTGCACTTGAACCCCTAGCTTTGTGACCAACTTCAAAATTCCATCGTTATGGTAGAGAACAAAGCCAATGATCCTTCTTTACGCTCATGGGTAGATGTCCCAGCAGGTAGCGATTTTCCGATTCAGAATTTGCCTTTCGGGATTTTTCGAACCGAAAGCCAATTGCCCCATGTTTGTTGTGCCATCGGCGACAAACTTATAGATCTCAAGGCCCTGCACGTCATGGGCTATTTGGAAAACCTGCCTTTCACACTGGATGATATGGTAAGCGATTCTCTCAACCGCTGCATGCGTCATGGTAAAATGGCTATGCGCGAATTGCGCAATCGTGTGTCCAAACTTTTGCGCAGCGATATGCCCGATTTGCGCGACAAAGAACATCATGTACGACAGGTGTTGTTCAACCAAAACGAAGTTCAAATGCTATTGCCCATCCGCGTCGGTGATTACACGGATTTTTACAGCAGCGAAGACCATGCGCGCAACGTGGGCATGATGTTCAGAGATCCTGCCAAGGCGCTTTTGCCCAACTGGAAACATATTCCTGTTGGCTATCACGGAAGAGCGTCGAGCATCGTTATCAGCGGCACTCCGCTGCATCGTCCTTGCGGGCAAATCAATCCAAGCGACGAAACCTTGCCTACCTATGGTCCGACCAAACAACTGGACTTCGAATTGGAAGTTGCCTTCGTCACCTTTGATGGCAAACCTTTAGGTCAACGCATCTCAACTGCAGAAGCGGACGATTATATCTTTGGTTTGATGTTGTTTAATGATTGGAGTGCACGTGACATTCAACGCTGGGAATATGTTCCACTAGGTCCATTTTTGGGCAAAAACTTCGGTTCCACTTTATCACCTTGGGTGGTGACTTTAGACGCGTTGGAACCTTTTCGGTGCGCTGTAAAAGTTCAAGAACCCGCCGTGCTCCCCTACTTGGAATACCAAGGTGAGAAGCACATTGACATCGCTCTTGAAGTGGCCATTCAACCTGCCAATGCAACAGAAACTATTGTGAGTCGCAGCAATTTTAAGCATATGTATTGGAACATGAATCAACAATTGGCGCATCATACGGTGAACGGTTGCAATATTCGTTGCGGTGACCTTTTAGCTTCAGGAACTATTAGCGGGCCAACCGAAGGCAGTTATGGCAGCATGCTTGAAATCGCATGGAAAGGCACCAAACCAGTTGCCATGGGTGATGGATCGACACGCACATTTATTGGTGATCATGACACTGTAATCCTGCGTGGTTACACTGAAAAAAATGGCGTTCGCATCGGTTTTGGTGATTGCTCAGGTGAAGTATTACCTGCGATCGACTAATCAGGAAGCTCCTTTCAAGGTGTACACAACGCAAACGTCTTTCACGTTAAATTGATGCATTGCGAACACCTCATGTCCATGGTCGCCTTGATATTCCAAGGTAAATGTTGACTGGCGCGGTGTCCGGATGTGAATGGACATCTCATCTGCGAATTCGATATTCTCACCATAGACTTTAAAAACTGCCTCTTTCGAAGACCAAACAATCAATGCGCCTTCGACAGGGCTAGGCAATGAATCAATCCATTCCAATTCCTTTTCGTTGCAGAATCTAGCTGCTATGCGTAAGAGCTTTTCATCGGGACCCTGCATATCCAAA
Organism: Bacteroidota bacterium; assembly: GCA_039796595.1. Taxonomy (GTDB): domain Bacteria; phylum Bacteroidota; class Bacteroidia; order Flavobacteriales_D; family Sanyastnellaceae; genus CANHSF01. The sequence goes on along the minus strand of JBDKJN010000084.1, from coordinate 400 downwards.
CCAATTGGTGCCTCGGCGACTACGAGTCCAACCAGATCTTGTGTATGGGATAAACTAATGTGCCAACCACCGTTGACCACGGGTTTGCCATTGGGTAAATTGCTTACCTCAACATTGGGCAAAACCATGTGCAACAAGATTCGGCCAATGAGAAACTCCCTTTCTCGTTTTTCTAATTTAAAATCAGGAATGGAAGCATTCGGATAGTTAACCCAAAATTTATTACGCAATTGTTCCAACGACTCAGTGCCCTGCCAAATAAGCAATTTACCGTGTTCATCCAGGATATGCTGAAATACTATTAAGGGCATGACGATACAAAAATGAAAAGCGATGTTCTATTTCACTGCAAATTACTGTAGTAATCCTTAGTCATCACCTAAAAATTATGTTCCAGATG
>JBDKJN010000083.1:0-6340 GCA_039796595.1 Bacteroidota bacterium | reverse complement strand
TCTTCGATATCACATTGAAAGATCAAACGCGCTTTATCAGTGTCTTCGAGATCTGAACTCGACACATCTGCATTGGCCAATTGATAAACCATGTAGCCTTGAAACTGGTAGCTGCGCTGGTTTGCAGTTAGCATAGTGCTGTCATTGAGTTCTTCGGGAATAGTTGGATCAAGTAGATTGTAAGACTCGTTGAAATTGGAGCTAAGGTTATTGTTGTTGCTTAAGAAAAGGATGAGTTCGTTTTCCAATTCTTGTATGGCTAAATCTGGTGCGTCTGGACCAGAAATCAATTCAAAGCAATTATCAAATAGCGCTTGCGCTTTGTCATCTGCCTGACGAACGAGTTCGACGGAAGCAAAAGGATCGGAACTGGATGCACGTGCAAATACAACACCTACTGTGATGTTATTGTAGTCACCGGGCAATAAGGTAAATGGGCCGGCACTTTGCATAAAACGACGGTCGCTTGGTGGATTTCCGCTGCTCACTTCTGTCCAGGGATCAGTCTCTATGCCATACGTTCCAAAGTTTAATGGATCTGTATCACCGGGGAACATATAGTCTGCAGCGATATTCATATCGGCGCCACTCGAAGGAGTTAGTGCGTTGCCACCGTAACCCATGCGTTGACCGTTTTTCCAATACCCGCGTAGGTAGTTGTAGTATTGAATAGGTGTTTCTGGAACACCGTTGTTTCCTGATCCAGAGATATGGTACAAGAATTTTCTCATACCGAATCGTTCGTTGTCCACAATACCATCACCATATCCAATACCGATTCCTTTGTAGGGAATACCTTTTTCGCTGATGGCTAAGTTGATATCGGTTGTAAGAGGATTGTCCACGTTGTCGGCATCTTGATAAGGACCTTCGAAAAAGTCAACACCAACAGCTGGCGGGTTGTCGCCATAGCCAAGAGACAATGAACTTGGCGAATCGAAGGCGTAGCCGTTATACCCATAACCAAGACCACGTTGCACATCACAGCCTACATAGTCGTCGACATGCCCACCAATATCGAGGTCGATCCACGTACCGAAGTACGTATCCTGAAGCGTTTGAGTACCTTGATTGATCAAAACATAGTTATAGAAAGTCATGTTATTGATTTCGTCATTGGTGTTGAATGCAAAAGCCTGAGCCCGTATTTCCATACCAATGGGTTGTCCGTTGCTTTCACTATGTATGTTTCCTTTATCGTTGAAAATCCAATAATAATTTTGGTCACCGAACAATGGAACGATGTCTAGGCGTCTGCGATTTGCACAATCAATATCGCGTTGAAAATCGAACCACGGATAATCACCGTTTTCAGGATCGTATACATCATTGTTGTTGAGGTCATAATAAGGCGCTAGATTGTAATCTTGTCCTTGCGTTACTATGCCATGTGCGGGGTAATCGTTGAAGTAACTCGGCATGCTATATCCAGTAGGGAATAGCGTTGCCATGTCGCAATTCGGATCATTTATACACTCGTGATATTGACGATGACGCTGGGCATCAATGCGAAAAGAAACAGCAAACTTGTCATACTTTTCACATGTGGCTTCGTTGACTTCAGCTGTTCCATCGTTGGTTAGCGGACCAGGCCAGTAATCGTTACCTGAATAACGATACTGAATGGCGGCAAGTTTTAGTTGTTGATCGGGAGATAGTCCACCCATCCAGAGCGCACCAGCAAAGAGCACAGAAATTTCTCCGTTTTTGGGAGCATAGTAATGTGAACGGCTGTTGGCCCGGTCTTGCCACAATGAGCCACCTGTTTCGATGAGTGCTTTGATATTGTTCCATTCGAGATCTCGGAGTCCGGTGGCTGGAGCGCAGGCTGCTGAACGCGATCGGTCAGGTGCTTTAGGCGTTCCGGGCAGAACTTTTCCAGACTGTACAAGAGGGTCTTGGGCTACTGCGCTGAGTGAGGCGAAGCAGAAGATTATTCTTATGAGATGTTTGATCATAACAAAGAAAAATGACTTGCTAAGGGTTAAGGAATCGCAAGTTTACAAATAGTTTGACGGAATAACGAGAGTAACACTCACAGAATGCACTATTAAACACGGGTCTAAACAGAATTAACTCAATTTGTCAGTGAGAATGCGCATTTCCATGGTCGGGCTTATTTTGTCATAGAGAATGCGATATACGGCTTCCGCAATAGGAATATTGGCCTGAAACTTTTTGTTGATTTGGTGAATCCCGCGAGCGGCATAATAACCCTCTGCAACCATATTCATTTCAATTGTGGCCCATTTTACGCTATATCCTTTGCCCACCATTGTACCGAAAGTTCTGTTGCGGGAATATGGTGAATAGGCAGTAACCAAAAGGTCACCTAAATAAGCACTGTTTTTTACATCCCGATGAATTTCATGCACAGTATCAAGGAAGCTTTCAATTTCGCGGATGGCACTGCTGATTAGTACAGCCTGAAAATTATCGCCATAACCTAAACCATGACAGATACCTGCAGCGACGGCATACACATTTTTTAGGATAGCGGCCAACTCAGTTCCAAAAACATCCTCCGTCGTATTGGTTTTGATGTATCTACATTTTAACATATTTGCCATGATCTGAGCTTTATCTTGATCATGACAACCGATAGTGAGATAAGACAATTTTTCAAGCGCGACCTCTTCGGCGTGACATGGGCCGCAAATAAGACCAATGTTTTCGTAAGGTGTCCCCAATTGTTTATTGAAGTATCGAGCTGGAATAGAGTCGAACTCGTTAATTATGCCCTTAATTGCCGAAAAGAGAACTTTCTGATCCAATCCGGTTGGCTTATGATGTTCGATAGTTTCGTGTAAAAAGGCGGAAGGAATGGCAACTACAAGATAGTCGCTATTATCGATCACGTGCTGTAGATTGTCGGTCACATGAATCTTGGCTCTATCGAACTCAATACTTTGAATATAATGCGGGTTATGACCGAAGTTTTGAATATGTTCTATGGCGTTTTTGTCGCGCATCCACCAGTTGACCATATCATTGTTATTGCACAACAACTTCACCAATGCGGTCGCCCATGAGCCACCACCAAGAACACCAATTCGCGGTTTAGAATTGAACGTTATATCCATAAACAGTACAGCAGTAAGGTACAAACCTAATGAAAAACAGAGCAAGGTTGAACATCGTAGTCCGGTTGGAACTGAAAAAAAAGAGTTTACGTCTTCGAAATCAGTTTTTTTAAACTCTAAGCCTGCTTTAATTTGCAGTTAAATGTGAAGTATGAAGTTTTTAAAGTATCTGAGTTATTTCATGGTCATCTTTTTTTTCATGGCCGGTTTGTTTTGTATTTTTTCCGATACAGCGAATGAATATTTGATCGGATGGAGAAAGTATGTGATGGGAGCAGTGTTCATCGCTTATGGCGTACTTCGTGGTCTTCGAATCCAGAAACAGTTAAATCAAATCAAATGAAATCGTCGATATTATCCATTATGGCACTGGTTGGTGTGGCTTTGGTTTTGAGCTCTTGTGGGGACTTTATGTCGCGAGAAGAGGAGTCTATTTTGAGCGGCCATCTAAAAGTTGGGGTGGATAATTCCTACGAACCAATGGTGCAGAGCCAGGTGGATGTGTACGAAGCGTTGAATAAGTACGCTGATATTCAACCAGTTTATTACCCTGAGACGAAAGTTATGGAATTATTGATGGCCGATTCGATACAATCGGCTGTAGTCAGTCGAATGTTGCGTGAAGACGAACTGAAATACTTTCGATCTCTAAACCGAGCACCTGAGTCGATTCGTATTGCCGTTGATGCAGTTGTTTTGGCTGCACATCCGTCAAGAAGAGATACAGTTATCAGCATGCCTCAACTGGAACGTATATTTAAGGGAGAGGACACCTTATGGAGTCAGGTTTTTGCCGGATCTAAGCTTGGTCCGATTCGGATAGTGTTCGATAACAATGGCTCATGTAATGCGCGCACTGTGATGAATAAATTTAGCTTACAAACGCTGCCATCAACTTGTTATGCCCTGAATTCGAGTGCAGCCGTTTTAGATTATGTGAACGAGCATCCAAATAGTATTGGAATGATATCCTTTAGTTGGATTGCCGACGACGAAGACCCGGTTGCGAAGGCTAACCGCGCAAAAATCAAGATGATGGCAATTGTTGACCCTCATAGCGATCGATACAAAACATTGCCAAGAATGCCCCACCAAGGGTACATCTATGACCGCAGCTATCCTTTGATTCGTGATGTATATTACATTCGCACCGGACTTCGAGGCACTCTTGGCACAGGCTTTGCCAACCACCTTGTCGGTGATAAGGGACAGTTGATCATTCACAAAATGGGAATGGTCCCAACTCAATCACCAACCAGAATAGTACACGCAAAATAGATTTAGTAAATTATATAATGAAAAAGACATTTTTTTTATTCGCTTTTGTAGCCGGTTTTTCTACCATTTTGTTTGCGCAAACCAAAGAGGAGGCTATACGCAAGAGCACCAACGAGCGTTATGAAGCCGCCGAAAGCGAACTGAAGCAATTATTATCTAAAGACCCAAGCAATGCCGAACTACACCATGCGGTAGGCGACAATTATTTGTATTGGGGAGAATTGGATCAGGCGGAAGTGGCTTACAAAGCAGGTATAGCGGCTGCTCCAATCAATCCTTTGAACTACGCTGGTATGGGTCGGGTTGCCTGGATGAAGGGAAACTCAACGGTTGCTACAGCTCAGTTTGCTAAGGCTATTGAAATCATGAATACACGCAGTAACAAAGTGCCGAAGCATATTCAACAAATGACTTACCTTAAGATGGCAGAAACCTATATGGCGATGGAGACTAAGGACTTGCCAAAGGCTATTGAGTATATCAATGCTGCTATGTTATTGAATGATGCAAATCCTGAGGTTTATATTCAATTGGGCGATTATTACGGCTACAGGGATGGTATCAACTTGTCAAATGCGATGCGCGAATACAACAAAGCATTGGAATTGGACCCAAAAAGCACACGCACTTATTTGCGCAAGGGAATGCGTTATCGCGGAATGCAAAATTGGGATGAAGCGTTATTGTATTACAATCAAGCCATTGAAATAGACCCAACGTTTGCTCCGGCATATCGCGAAAAAGCGGAGCTGTTGTACTCTGCTGGTCGCGCCAAACAAGCTGTTGAGGCTTACGAAAAGTATATTGAGTTAAATAACAATTGCAGGGTTCAGCAACGTTTCGGAATCTTCATTTATACCACAGAAAATTACACACGTGCTATACCTGAGTTGGAGAAAGCAGTGCAGTGTAATGGCGAAAATGCTACACTATATCGTTTGTTGGGCTACAGCTATTATGAGACAGGTAATTTCGAAAAGAGCCAACAAAACATGGACAAGTTTTTCGAGTTGCAAGCTCGCACCGGAAAACCTTCATTGATCGGAAAAGATTTTGGATACAAAGCACGTCTTCAAATGAAGGCAGGTCAGGACTCCTTGGCAGTGATCACTTACAACGATGCTTTGAAATTGGACGCAGGTTTTGTGGATTTGTATAATGAGTTGGCGACCTATTACTATTCGAAAAAGAAATACGCATTGGCGGCAGAGAACTATCAAATGATCATCACAAAAAAGAGCAAGCCGGAGTCACTTGATTATTATTATCTCGGAAAGGCCCGTTATTTCAATAGTGAATACCAATTGGCGGACGCTGCTTTTGAAAAGGCATCGGCCGATTATCCAGACGGGGATTTTTGGAGAGGCAAAAGCAATAACAAGTTAGAGGTTAATGAGGACGAACCAGTAGGATTGGGCAAACCACACTTTGAGCGTTTCATTTCGGCGTGTATAGGCAATCCTCAACGATTGGAGGCTAATAAGAAAAACATCATTGAGGCCTACCGTTATCTTGGATTTATATACTTTGTGCAGAAGAATTACGATTGCTCAAAAGCGGCGTGGATGAAGGTATTAGAGTTGGATCCGGCGAACGAAAAGGCGAAAGTTGCTCTAGCCGATAAAGATGTAGCTGCGGCACCAGGCACATGTGTTTTGGTTTCTCCTAGCGCACAATAAAAATAATAACCTCAAGAAGAACCTCCGATTAGGAGGTTTTTTTTTGAAAAAACCGCTGAAATGAACCCAAATCCGGTAGAGATGTGGTTATTTTGCACGCTCTAATTTAACTTTTGGAGTAATTTTTTTTAACCTGTATGGAAAATACGAAAAAAAACTATTGTGTCATCATGGCTGGAGGTGTGGGTTCACGTTTTTGGCCCATGAGTCGCACAGCTTTTCCCAAGCAGTTTCACGACATTTTGGGAGTAGGAAGAACTTTGCTTCAGATGACTTATGATCGCTTTCTACCGATTTGTC
>JBDKJN010000082.1:0-9576 GCA_039796595.1 Bacteroidota bacterium | reverse complement strand
AGTATTCGTTTTGAAACTTTCGGATATCGGACATATGAAGGACGAGCTCACTCACCACACCTTGTTTGACCATGATATCCCTTCGGGCCCGCAAATGTGGCCCTAAGAAAAAGTACTCCTCAACGTTAGCATCACTAAATCTTGACTGAAGATTCTGGAATTGCGTGATGGTGGATTGCAGATTCTTCATCGACAATTCCAATTGGCTTATAGGTTGATAGGCTGCGATTAATTCTTTACTTTTTTCAGCGAAGCCTCGGTTTTTTAGATCCGTTTTGCATTTTGCCATGGCCCTACCTGCGGCCTCAAGGGAGTCATGCCACACATTGATTTCACTATCCATTTGTTCGGCAAATTCTCGTAACGTGTAGCGCTGTATACCATATGCATCTTGCACTTGTTTATACTGTGCCCGTTGTTCGGTATAGCTAACGTGGTAATACTGTGAAAACTCCAGCAATGAACTACAATCGGGTTTTGCGGATTGATCAAAATGCAATCGTTGTATGATTACAGAATCCGCGGTTACATGCAATACCTTAAAAAGGCTGTCCAGGAGCGGATACGGCGCAGGATTGCCTTCAATTTCCTGCATAAGTTGCTGATGAAATTTGCGAAGGGTAACAAAATCGCCATATACAACACTCTCATTCCGCATCAACCGAACACGGACACTGTCAGGATGCAGATCAGAAGTCGAATGCACAGATTTGGACGGGCCCTTGCATCCTAAGATGACACATAAAATCACACTTATGGTCAGAACGAACTTCATTAGCGAATACGGTTGACAGAACGAACCAGCTCTTCATCCTTACGGATTGCGCGCAGAGCAAGATAATTGCAGATGAATGCAAAAAACGGACTGATTAAGGCCATACCAGGAACGAATACTTCTTCTGTAGCTAAATCCTTAACTCCCATGATGGTCAAAGTACTAAGCGCAAAAACCACGGCAAGAAGGATGAAGGTAAGGCGCACCAACATCATCTGGCGTTGGCGATTTTTATATGCGATCAATGCTATTGTATCAATGATCAACACAATGGTCAAAGGGATATAAACCATATAGTTGGGAGCATCTACAGTATTTCCAACCGCATCCACACTGTGATACATTCCAATGGTTATCCCACCGACCTGGCCGAAGGATACAAAAAAACAGATCAGCATAAATGCGATGGCAGAAAGAAGATAAATGCTTTGAATACGTTGAATCATAAGAGTTTTTTATTGTGGTTGTTGTGTGGGATTGATTTGTTCGGGGATGATCAACATACCGTCGAAACCTACAGTGCTGGCATTGCGCAGTTGATTTTCTTCATCGAGATAAAAAATATAGCTCTGCACTACACTATTGCTATCGTTTTGATAATAGTATCCTGCTTGTTCGATTCCCATGATCGCAAAAGCGTCGGCGAAGGCCTCAGCCTGGGCTAATGATGGACATGCGGTGGCCACATACATCATTTCATTATTGACCATATAACCGTAGGTAGGATCCACTAACCCAACCTTATCATCAGCTGTTCTGAAGGTAAAGGCGTGGTTGGTCAGTCGAATTTTTTGTTCGCCCAGATCATTTGCAAATCCTAACCCAGCCAATCGCAGCGAGTCGCTATGAGAGCCATGGCAGATATATGATCGACCATATTGGATACGCACTTGCAACACCCCTTTGTCGATGAACATCTGATTGATCTGATCCAATGCAGCTGCCCCTGCCAGATTGGTCAGATCCATTTCAATCCGAGGATCCGCCTTTCTTACATACGATTCTACGTAGTTGTAACCATCTGAAGTAACCTCGGTCAAATCAATTTTTGCCCCATCAAAGCCAACAAAATCAAACAAACTATCCAAGTTGGGTTCTTTTTGACCCAAACTTTTGGACACTACCCAAGCTCTTTTCAATGGATTTGTGGTTGGGTCATAATACTTGTTGGTGTAACGATTGAGGTCAGAAACCAAGCTATATACGACACCAAAAACCTTACTGGAATCAACAAAAGCAAAAACAGAATCTTTGCGCTGCCATCTGTTGAATTGAGACAATATGCTATTGGGATTGGATAGGTCAAAAGCTGCCTCATAAACTCCGATTATGCTATCGATTTGCGCTCTATAATTGGTGGAGTCCCCTACTACATCTATTTGGTATTTTTTACCGAACAACATACCATCGTAGTATTTACCAACCAAATAAGTCTTTTTGTCGTCGCAAGCGGCAAACACGACCAAGACTAAAAGGGCACAATAAAAACCGATAAATCGTTTTCTCATAAGCTGCAAAATTAGTGCTTTTTTGGGATTTTGGACCATTCGATCGGTGATGACCGCTTAGGTGAACAGGTTTAATTCAAATTACACATTAGCAATCTATTCCAAAGCTGAACGATTCCAATTGCGTAATTTGGGTTTTATACTTATCCAACTCAAATCGTGGATGGTCTATTGCGCAAGCCCCCTAATTTTAGTGGCGTTTGGCTTATTTTAGCCCGATTATTGTTTCGTTCGAATAAATGTCCCCAGCAGACATTGACCAAACCCTTGACGGATTGTGCAATTTGCAGATATTCAATGCGTTGGGTTTTCGGAGTTACGCAAGCCGGTTGAAGAGGGTTTGAAGGAGACGATAAGACAAAAAATGATGAATTGAAGAAGTTCCTAAAAGGCATACGGATATTTTTATATGTGCTTGTAGCATTGCTGATTCTTTTGAATTGCGTGCTTCAGAGTTCAAGTGTGCAGACCTATCTCACAGGTAGAGTTTCTTCGTGGCTATCCGAACAGTTGGGAACGACCGTCACAGTTGGTAGGGTCGATATTGATTTGTGGGCCCGATTGGTGATCGAGGATATTTATATCGAAGACCCCCATCGAGATACCCTAGCCTTTATTCCAACACTTAAAGTGCGTCAATACAGCTTCAATAAAGAAAAGCAAGAATTTAAAGTGAGTGATGTATTGCTTGAAAGACCATACTTTAATTTAAAGAAGTACGAAGGCGATACGGTTTTCAACTATGCCCACATTATTAAGTATATAGACTCATTTGGACCAAGTGAGGATAGCAGTTCGACTACAATTCAGGTCAATCATGTGTCCATAATAGATGGTCAACTCCTTTACACCAATGCAACACGTCCAGTAAAAGAAGATTTCGGAATTGACTGGAACAATATGGTTTTGACTGATTTGGATATTCAAATTGAAGACCTGAATGTCATTGATGAGGAAATAGCAGCCAAGTTGCATACCATTCGGTTTGCCGAGAAAAGCGGTTTTGTCTTACGCGACCTTGAATCCGATTTTAAGATGAATGCAGAGGGTTTCACTTTCAATGATGCCAGTATTCAGACCAACCAGAGTTCGATTTGTGGGGACCTATTTTTTGGTTTAACATCCATTGATGATATCGATTTTTTTGACACGCGTGTTCCCATGAAGCACCACTTACGCGAGAGTGAGCTGTACATGCATGATCTCAGTTATTTCAGCAATGAATTAGAAGGCTGGGATAAAACAATTCGTGTCGATGGACAATTCAAAGGCACTGTTGCGAATTTGCGCGGAAAACAACTCCGTATTGAATTTGATGAGAACACATCGTTTGAAGGCAGCTTTCACATGGAAGGATTGCCTTTGATTGATGAAACTTTTATTGACCTTGATATCGTTCGATTGACAACCAATCAAACGGAATTGGATCGCATTCAGATACCACCTTTCAACGAATTCAAAATTCTCAAGACCCCATCCAACATCGGAATACTTGGCCAGATCAATTATTCAGGAAATTTCACAGGTTTTATCAATGACTTTGTGTCAAAGGGAAAAATTGAAACTGCTATTGGCGATGTTATTACAGACATCACAATTAAAGAGGATCCACGAATAAATGATTACATCTACAGCGGGAATCTTGTGACGAGTCAGTTCAATCTGGGTAAATTCTACAATACACCTGAATTGGGTTTTCTATCCTGCGATTTGAACGTCACCGGAAAATACCTGAACCTCAAAAACATGGATGCTGACTTCACAGGAAACATCGGTTCCTTGGGCATCAACGGATATGACTTTAGCAATATAGAAGTTGAAGAAGGCAACTTCAAACACCGTCGTTTTGTGGGGACTTTTAATATCGCGGATCCCAATGTGCAAATGGCTTTCGATGGTCAATTGGACTTCAATAGTGAGAAGCCAGTATTGGATTTTATGGCTCATATTGACAATATCAATCTGGATCGATTGCACATCCTGGAAGAGTATAACTACCATGATATTAGAGGCGATCTTCAGATTCAAAGCACAGGCTTTGACTATAAGGATTTTGATGGATTCATCTATTTGAAAGACCTCACCTATTCATCCGGTGACAATACATTCAATATTGACAATTTTGAATTGAAATCCACCAGAGGCGATGTACCTAAAGTGACCCTGTATTCGGATCTTATCAATGCTGAAATCGAGGGGAATTTTGATTTTGAATCTTTGCCGTCAGCCTTTAATGGAATCATAGGAAAGGTCATTCCACATTACAACGGCAAGATCGAAAATCATATACCACAGCAGTTTGAAATGAACGTTGTGATCAATGACCTGACACAGATCACTGCAGTTTATCTTCCTGCGTTGTATGTCAGTCCAGGGTCTCGTTTTGACGTCAAACTGGATGAATTCAACAATGAACTTGATCTCTTGGCATTGAGTCCTGTTATACAATATGAGGATCATATGATCAAGAATTTACTTGTCGATGTACAAAGGCCGGATGAAAGTCTGTACCTGACTTTGATGAGCGAACAACTCGTCATTGGCGGTGATTTGAAATTCCCTCAGTTCGCCATCAATGGTCGATCTGAACAGGATAGTATTTACACAGCTTCCACTTGGGGCAATGAAAAAAGTTTGCACCGCGGTGATCTCAATACAAAAATCGTGGTCAATAGTAAAGATGATTTTGACATTCAATTCAATAATTCAGAGGTTGGCGTCAAGGAATTTACATGGAAAATAATCAACGGGGGAAGTGCACATATCAAAGGCAAAGAAATTGACATTCACCAATTCCGCATGAGTAACGGAAGTCAGGAATTGTTCGCAGAAGGGCAGATATCAGAGCGCAATACTCCAACTTTAAATTTGACTTTCACGGAACTTGATTTGAGTATGGTTAATTCCTTTTTAGAGGAATCGCCAGAATTCTACGGCGTCATCAATGGCACAGCCAGTCTGCGCGATATTTACAACAATCCATTGCTCATCAGCGACATCGCATTGCGTGATTTTATGCTCAATGACTATTTGGTTGGATATCTATGTGTCAAGAGTACTTGGGACAACATTAAGAAGAAACTTCGCATCGACGGCGTATTGGAGAAGGACGTAGAAAGTGCCAATGTGATCAATAAGTTGACGCCACTTCACTTCGCTGGCTTTTATCGACCAGATGATACCGAGAGTCCCTTGGACCTGATCGCTACGGTGCAGGATCTGGATCTTGCGTTCATCAATGAATTTTTGTCGGAGGACTTATTAAAATTGGAAGGAAAAACAAGCGGAACATTGACGATCACCGGTAAACCAGACTCCCCACAACTAGCGGGTGATGCATTACTTAAGAATGCGAGCATATTCATCCCCTACCTAAACACAAGATATTATATTGATAAGCATATAGGAATATATCCTGATATGTTCACCTTCGACAGCAATAAGGTGAGCGATGAAGATAACAACGACGGCGTACTTATCGGAACAATTCTACACAACAACTTTGAGGAATGGAACTTTGACCTTAACATCAATACAAAAAGCCCTATGTTGGCCCTCAATACAACGGAAGAAATGAATTCCTTGTATTACGGAAAGGCCTATGCGACGGGCACGGTCAATATATTTGGTTATGAAGATCAGTTGGAGTTGGATTGTAGTTTGCGCAGCGAAGAAGGCACCGTTCTGGCCATGCCAATGAGCACGACAGGCGAACAAATGTTTGAGAATTTTGTCCGCTTCGTCAATAAAGGAGATTCGCTAAAATCTGAAGAGGTGGATTTGAGCGGTTTAAAATTGAATTTTGACCTTGACATTACACCGGATGCTGAATTCCAAATCATATTTGATCAAAGTATCGGAGACGTTATGCGAGGAAATGGCACAGGCCATATCAAAATGGAGATCAATAATCTGAGCACCTTTAATATGTATGGAGCCATTGAATTGACCAATGGAGATTATTTATTTACATTGAAAAACCTTATCAATAAGAGCTTTACTATCAAACCTGGCGGAACAATATCGTGGTTTGGAGATCCCTTCTTGGCTGAATTGAACCTGTCCGCAGTATATAAAGTTTCGGCATCGTTGTACGACTTGTTGCCGGAGCCACAGTATCAAAATGGACAACGAGTTCCCGTGAATCTTGAAATGTTATTGACCGAAAAAATGTTTAATCCCAACATCGAATTCAACATTAGTTTGCCAACAGTCGATGGCTTAACTAGAAATCGTGTCAATTCAGTGATCAGTGGTGAACAAGAACGCAATCGTCAAGCCTTTTCACTCCTGGTATTGCGACGATTTGTTAGTCCACCAAATGTGGCCAGCGACCATAACAGTACCAATGCCTTTGCCGCTCAGAGTAGTGAATTCTTGAGCAATCAGGTGTCTAACTGGTTATCCCAAGTCAGTGATGACTTTAACCTTGGATTCAATTATTCGCCTGGAGACGATATTACCAATGAAGATATTTCGTTGCTCTTAAGTACACAATTGTTCAACAACAAGGTGTCGGTGAGCACCAACTTTGGCGTATCCAGAAGTACATCGAGTGTGAATGATAATAGCACCAACTTGATTGGTGATATACGAGTAGAATATAAAATGACGGAGAGTGGAAAATTGAGTTTGGTGGTGTACAATGAAAGCAACAACTTCCAATTGGCAGGAAGTCAGCAAAGCCCATATACTCAAGGCGTAGGAGTATTGTTTAGAGAGGAATTTGATACCATGGAGGAACTTATGGATGGATTCCGCGATTTATTAAAAGGCAAAAAGGACAAAAACAAATCCAATAGTTAATGACCTCTTTATCCAATTCATCGGAACCGGGCCTATTGTCGATGCTTCCCAAATGGATACTTTATTCTTTTTTAGGCTTTTTATTGTGGTTCATTCTGCATTTTATTCCTCGCGAAAATTTCACGTTTGTACTCATTGGTATTGGCAGTGCATTCTTTGTTTTTGGTATTTTGCTGCTTAAGTTTCGAAACCTAGGTATTCGCGAAATTTTAATTGTTTCAGTCCTCTTACGACTTTGTGTACTGGACGCGCCAGTGCAGTGGAGCGATGACATTTATCGTTTTTTCTGGGATGGATTAAAAGTGCGGAACTTTGAAAGCCCATATCAGTTGGCGCCAATGCATGATGACCGCAAATCCGAATGGGAGAAATTGTACAATGAGATGAATAGTATTTCATTTCAGAGCCCTTATCCACCTGTGTTGCAATATGTGTGGGCTATGACAGCAAACCGGACCGGAGATCCTACCCTTTTGCGTATCATTTGGATAACTGCCGATTTGGGTTGCATCTATTTGTTGTACTTACTCCTGACAATAATGAAGAGACCAGGCTGGCTGGCGATCTTATATGCTTTTAATCCATTAGTAATCATTGAAGGCATTGGCCAATTGCATCCTGAAATACTGCAATTGTTTTTTGTCCTTTGGGCCTTACATGCCATGCAGGTAGAAAAATATTTTGGGATGGGAATTGCGACAGGACTTGCGATATGCACCAAACTTTGGCCCATCCTTCTGTTGCCTCTGTTGTTCACCCGTTTGCATCGCGCTGATTGGATTCGGGTTTGTTCGGTAGCACTTGGAGTCTGTGTTATCCTATACACCCCCCTATTGCGACCTGAACATTTTGCTGGAATGTTTGCGAGTTTCCAACTCTATTATCAGTCGTTTGAATTTAATGCTTCCTTGTATTACGTGGTAAAGTGTTTCTACAATTGGTGGTCTCCAGAAAGTGGAGGACTTGTAGTATCACGACTGCTTGGACTTGTATGGTTGGTGTATCTGTTGATCGTAGTAATCCGCAAACAAATCACCATACAAAAGGCCTTGTATCTGGTGTTTATGACATTGTTGTTGACCTCTGCGGTAGTCCACCCATGGTATCTGATACCTGTTCTTGCGTATGGAATTTTGGCCGATCGTTATGCAATAGTGTTTTGGACAGCGTTGATTTTTTTGAGTTATTCGCATTACCAGGATGGTTCATATCAGGAACAGTCGGTTTGGATAACCATCGAATACGTATTGTTTGGTATTGTTCTAATAGCGGAATGGATGCTCAGGAAGGACGATAACGCCAACCTTTTGACGAACGAAATCGTTACGGAATAAACGTTGCCGTTGCCCTATTTCGACGAGTCCGAAATCGTATCAGAGGATTCGGCTGAGTACATGTCCGAGGAAGCGACGATGCGGTTGACCTGTGGTTGAATAACCCAAAGTGCGACAGGATAAAATAGCAAAAGGAAAAATTCACCTGCATAATCAGAAAACACCGCTTCCTTTTTGAGCTGTATCGATTTGATGGTTTTGGCCACGAAATAGTGACAATACCATAGAGCAGCTATTGCGATGATATTAGAAATGAACATTCCAATAAAAAGTAAAACCATAGTAATCGTCTCAGATGCTTCTGGTGACTCGTTGTAATTTAACATTGACATCGAATGAAAAAGCAGCAAAGCGGAGCCAAGAAAGTGAAAGACGGGAAAACAAAACACCAGTTTAAACCGCTTAAGAGACAAGTTCATGCCAGAAGGCAGTAAGTGGTGTAATCCAACTGCGATGGACCATAACCATCCGAGAATAATCATAATCACCAGTGCAATGGCAGAGAAGAAAAATCCGAACGCCCATTGAATATCCCATCTTCCAAAAGATGTCTGCTCCGATAGTGATTCGAGCAACGCCCAGAAGAAACCTATATAGGCCACAACAATCGTTACAAAACACAAAAAGAACAATTGCCAATGTTTGGCGCGAAGAAAACGATCGATGAGACTCATAGTCGCTGACTAGATTATAATTTGGGTGTACTCCACAAATATAGGTTTTTGCTTCGAACGAATTGAATGCAATGTTATATTTGATAAACTCTAAAGTAAACCGCTTCATATGTCGCTTCGAAGAATAACGTCAATTGGTATTTTATTATTCGTTGTTCTTATCGCTGGTCGTTTGAATGCACAGCAGTCATCACAGAGCGCATTATTGTGGGAAATTACAGGTAATGGTTTGCAGCAACCTTCCTATCTCTATGGAACCTATCATAGCAGCGATAAACTGGCGATGGAATTGGGTGAGTCGCTTTTTGACGCATTGGAGCAGGTGGAAACTGTAGCCATTGAATTGGAGGATTCACTTTGGATTGAGGATTATATGCAGTTGAATGTCGTTCAAAACTATTGGTCTTTGGTGAACGATAAATCATTAGTAAGTGCACTTGAAGCCAACAAACGTTGTACCCCATTGTCTTCTATTTCAT
>JBDKJN010000081.1:0-7014 GCA_039796595.1 Bacteroidota bacterium | reverse complement strand
TGGCATCCTATGATCCAAATGATATTATGGTCAATCTACCGTTGATCGATATTGAGCAAGCCGACGTTAACGGCGATTGGTTGACCTACCGGATTCGCTTTCAGAACACCGGAAACTTCCCTGCAGATTTTATCAATGTGGTGAGCGAACAAGATGAGTTGGTAGATATGAGCACCATCCAAATGATTGATGCGAGTCACAGCAATGTCTGGTCTTTTGATGGACGTGAAGTGACCTGGTTCTTTGAAAACATTCAATTGCCCGATAGCACTAGTGATCCAGAAGGTAGTCAGGGATATATCATTTACAAAGTGCGCACCCTTCCAGGTTTAGGTGTTGGCGATTTGCTTGAAGTGAATGCAGCCATATATTTTGACTACAACGAACCAGTGATAACCAACAGTGCAACAACTGAATACTATCTCTGCCCTGAAGCATTGACTATACAAAACAACACACCAGTAATCTGCGAAAACGAAATTGCAAGTTTGAGCGCAAGTGATGGATATGACACATACAGTTGGACGTTTGGAGAACAAGAACTATCCACCTCGCAGACACTCAACTATGCTGCTATTTCTTCTGGTTCATATACTATAAGTTGTCATGCAACTGGAACACCAAACGTATGTCAATCATCTGCAACCATCGATATCCAGGTGAATGCAACACCAGCAATGCCAGTGATTTCACAAGATCAAAACACACTCACGGCAACCGGAACGGGCACATTTGTTTGGACACTCGATGGTGAGCTACTGAATGAAACCAGCAATACGTTAGAGATAACACAAACTGGAAACTATAGCATTTACATCGATGGAATATGTCCTTCAGAAGTAGCGAGCGGTACATATGCCTATGTTGGTGTGGAAGACATCAACACTATCGAGATCCGCATGTATCCGAATCCCGCCAACGAAGTCATCTATTTGCAGAATGCATCTTTGAGGTCAAGCATTGATATACTCGACATGACAGGAAGAATTTGTATGGCCACAACAGCTAATTCAAACTTGGTGGAAATTCCGATTGATGCGTTGGCCAGTGGAACATATATGATCCGAGTTGCCAGTCAAAATCACGTTTGGAGCGAGTCATTTATCAAAGAATAAAACAAGCATTTGACAAGAGATAAAAAAGACACTTCGGTGTCTTTTTTTTTTTTCAAACACACAGAAAAATAACGTCCACCGCACCATAACAGCCGGAAAAAATTCAACGCTCAGACAAGGCCAACTTTGCACAAAAACCAACTTCAATAGGCCCTATAGAACTGAAAATAAGGAATCTACTGTATAGCGTCTTTTTTTTTCAATATTTTTATGGAAATTCACGACAAAAAGCATCTTATAGAAAAGAAAAAGTTTTCGAGCATGAAAAGCATCCATATCTTAAACGCTGTACTTGTCATAAGCGCACTTCTCAAGTTTACACAAGCCCATGCACAATTTGCTGAGCCTGAAAAGATCAACCGATTACATTCCAATCCCTTGGTCATCTATGACCTCGACCAAAACGGCACACTTGATGCCTTATTTTCAGCGGGTTTAGTTATTTACGACCTTGATAGTCCCGTAAAAAGATATGTAGAATTACCCAATATCGAGTTCTCTAATGTTTCCGTTGCCGACTTTGATGAAGATGGGATTACTGATATTCTATCGGTACGATTTAGTTTTGGTAACCTTTCAGAATATGTTAAGTATCAGGTGAGCTCTGATGGCGAAATTGATAGTGGTACAGTTCTATTTGAATTACCATATAATAACTATTACAATAAGGTTTTAGACATCAACAACGACGGCCTATTGGACCTTATTCGAACCGGATCAACAAGTGAAACACTACCACCCCGAATAAATAATGGTCAAGGAAATTTTTATACAACTCTGGACAGTTCGTACGACAATTTTGTTGCTTGCGCCGATATTGATGGCGATACGAAAAGTGATTTGCTCTACGAAAACTCTGTTGACGAATCCGTGCTGTACTGGAGAAAGGCCATCAATGGCGGGGATGAATTCCTTAATCAAGGAGCTTTGATTGATTTCCCTGGCAGCTCCCTCAAAGAATTGGTTGTTCTTGATAAAAATAATGATGGCTTTGATGACATTGTGCTTATTCCCAAGTACCCGTACAGCTATTTTACCAACTATCGTGAATATGAGGATCCTTATTTATATATGAATTCTGGTACCGGCTCTTTTACGACGGGGAGTGTTTTGTTGGATATCAGTAATGCTCACACTCTGCGCACATTGGATATTGACAACGACAATGATCAAGACTTGCTGATACTTGGCCACCTGCTCCTTAATCAAGGAAATGGCCCATTCCAAACTATAACAAATCTTCCATTCTACTTTGTTCAATCTGCGACAGCTTTTGGCTCAACGGATTTCCGATTTTTCGACATTTCTAGTGCGTCTATAGCAGAAATTACATTCAATTCCTTGACTCAGGATATCGATAGCGAGGAATTATACTCTTTCAGGCCATACCTAGAAATCCATTGCGAGGACCTCAACGCTGACAACTTCTCTGACCTGGTGGTATCGAATGTGATCCTTCCTTATGAGAGCACAGCCATCAACCATTTCTTTTCTGATCCGAACACTCGGCACATAGTCAATCAACAACTCGTTTATAATAATACATCTGCCAATGGAGTAGCTATACCAGATGTAAATTCTGATGGTCGACATGACTATATCACAATAGCCCCTTGGGATAATCAGAATAATGGTCTTTTCTTATCTCAACCAGATCAATCGTACACTTTGGCCGTGCCAATTAACGCTCCGAACGCAGCCAACCAGGGTAATAACTTCACCTATCACTCTGGGAAAACTTATCAAATTACAGATTTAGATAATAATGGAGAAATGGATATCATTTCTAGAAAAAAAAGTAGAACAGAACATCTTCCATCGCTTGTACAAATCAATGGTGTCTTCACTCCATTGAGTAACTATCTCTCTCCAACGACTTTCGGAAAGGAATTTTATGCTCTTGACTTCGATGGGGATGGCGATCTAGATGTATTAACCGAGAATGGAATTGCAATCCAAACATTGCCACTGACCTTTCAATTACTGGAGAATCCATTCAAATCTGATGAAGCTGAAGCCATTTTACATGAATTCTTTAAAGAACAGGTCCTTTTAGCTGATTTAAATAACGATGGTTTTGATGACTTTGCGCTTGGGAATTATATTTATTTTAATGATGGACAAGGTCAATTCGAGAATCCAATTCAAATAGATGAAACTTTTTATTCTATTGATTTCTACCCCTACTACTCTGAAAGTTATGTTAGAAATTTACCTTTCGTTTGCATTGACTATGATGGGGATGGGGATTTAGATTTTCTTTACCCTAAAGGCTCCAAATTGTACTTGAAAGAATACGATAACAATAACGACTATAAGTTGTCAAAAATCGTATTTGAAGGAGTTAACATCTTCGACATCACCACAAATGATTGGGATAATGATGGAGATAAGGATATCCTATTCTTAGATGGACAGACAACAAATCTATACAAAATTGAGAATCTAATCAATCACGCTTACATCATATCAGGTGCATTTTTCCGGGATGACAATTCAAACGGCACTCAAGATAGTGGTGAACCAATTATCAAAGGAGGCGACGTATCTTGTGACCTAGCGATCTCGTCATGGACCAATACCGACGGACAATTCCAAATGTCATTTAACAATGCTGGAGACTACGTTATCCAAGCCACCATAGATCCCTATTTCTTCAATTTAACCAATCCTTCTTCCATTACAATTGCGTTAACTGAACAAGCTAGTCAATTTAATACACTCACTTTTGGAGTCTCACCAACAGGTAATCTTCCCATTGAAGAGATGGAATTATATGGACAAGAAGGTCTCATTTATGCTGTAGAAAATGGCCCTATTTATTTCACCAATATCGATAATGAAGGCGACATGGACTATTTCACCGGATCTGGGAAGCTCTATGTTCATGCACAAGACCAAACGGAAAGTAGAATAGTAGATACAGGTTGGAAAAAAATTGCCTGCAATGTCTCTGACTTCGATGATAATGGTACTACCGACTTTATTGCCATTCAAAATGAAGAAGCACACTTTGTAAGCAACACTGACAATGAAAATTTCTCAGGAACCCTGATCGGATCTGCTTGCGGAAGAATAACCTCCATAAATTTAGACCTTGACAACGATATGGATCTCATCATCGAGAACTGTGATGAAGGAATCGATATTTATCTCAATAATGGACAAGCGATTTTTACTCAACAGGACGGCAGTGCTTTCAACAACTTTGTGTCCTACTTCGACTTTGATCTCGACGGATTAAAAGACATATTCTTCGTCGATGCAGATATAGTCTCTTGGCGAAAAAATCTTGGAAATTTCAATTTCGACGACCCGTTCATTCTTACAGGTCTCAATGGAACCAATTTTTCAACTACTAATTTGATTGATTTGAATGAAGATGGCTACCTAGACTATTTTAGCGATTATCATAATAATCAATATGTGCCGTGCTTTCTCCCAAACACAAATAACACCTCCTTTGGTACTTCTGTGCTTATTGACATCGACCTACAGCCTAATTCAGGAGGAAACTATTCCTATATTCCTCAAATAATTGATGTTAATGGGGATAATTTCCCAGATATACTCGCAATAGACAATCAGAATATTGATTATCTGAACCAGGTTTATCCTTACTTCCTTTTCCTAAATAATGGGGATAATTCTTTTGGTGCATCCCAAGCTATAACTCTTGATAATATCTTGTGGATTCCGAGCAATTACGAAACTTATGATTACAACAGTGATGGTATTAAAGACATCATATCTAACGATAACAATGATTTCATTGGAAGCTCACATTCTGCCATCACCACTGTACATCTATTATCCTTAAATTCCATCGAGGCAATTATTCCACATGTCTCCTTTATGCCAGAAAATATGAATGTACATACCACATTAGATGGAAGACAAGACATGTACTTAGCATTCGGTACTCCTAATGGAACTGCTCTAAAACGAATTTCAAACACTGGAGACAATAGTGCTACTGTGCCGATAAATCTCTTTAATAGTGATATGCCTTTTGTCTCCTGGTCGGGTCAAACCAACAGCATATATTCATTAAACCTTAATAATGACGGTATCCCTGACTACTACCTTCCCGGGCAAGATAGATTCTTTCGTTCCAATACCCAAACAGGCCAATTTGACGAACATCCAGGCTTAATTTTCGATTGGATGACATATATGACGATCAGAATCATTGACCTCAATAATGACGGTTATGACGAAATCCTTGCATTTCTTGATTACTGGAGTGGCGGTGGTGTCCATTTGTTTTGGAATTATGAAGGCTCACTTGTATTTCAAGAAATGCTCTGGGACGCGACAGGTATCCATGATATTAATGCCGATGGGCTGCTAGACATTGAGCTATGGAATATGGCCTACATGCAAACATCAGATGGCGTATTTGAACTAATCGAACTTCAAATTGACGATTATTATTTCGACTATCAAGTAAATGGTTTTCGATCTTATAACGATCTGCCATTAGAAGGTAATAATAAAATTCAGCGTTATGACTTTAACAATGATCAGTTGGAAGACATTATGTTTATGGGGGATATGTCTAAAAATATTGGGATAAGAGAACTCGACGGAACTATGACAACATCGATTTTTGACGAAACTTATTTTGATGTTTCTACCAGCTTCGACGTCAACGGCGACCTCTATGACGATATTATCTATAGTAAAGAAACCGCTATCTATCAAGCCATCAACAATGGTGATGGAACCTTTGCAACTCCAACGATGCTTCGTGAGGGCTTCAACGTATTATCGTTAGA
This sequence comes from Bacteroidota bacterium, assembly GCA_039796595.1. GTDB lineage: Bacteria > Bacteroidota > Bacteroidia > Flavobacteriales_D > Sanyastnellaceae > CANHSF01. Next base: position 1,118 of record JBDKJN010000081.1, on the reverse strand, counting down.
CCACCTAGATTGGGACAATGATGGTGACGATGATCTTATCTATTGTGCAGATTATCGCTACAGTAATGGACAAGACGGCGTTTATTGGCTTGAGACTCTAATCTCATCGAACAAAAAGATTGCAGGACTTGTTTTTTTGGATGCCAACGAAAATGGAACGTGGGACTTGAGCGAGCCAGTGTTGTCTGATTGGCAAGTAAATTTAGACGCACCACAGCTTTCAGCATTCACCAATGATGCCGGTCGATTTGAATTTCAGCTAACGGAAAGCGCTACTTATTCTGTAAATCTCGAAACACAATTGAATTGGCTGAACACTTCTGCCCAACAATATAATGTTACGCTCGATGATTCTAACCCTTCCGAATTGAATATTCAGTTCGGTGTGATTCCTGAATATTATGCTGTGGAATTGGAACAAAGCCTACAGTCAACAGCTATCATTTGTTCTAGAGCCAGCCATGTGTTTATGCAAGTCAACAACATTGGTACTACCCCTGCAGATTTTCAAGTTGCTCTTGTTTTTCCAAGTGAGTTTACTTTTAATAATGTTTATCCAGCCCAAGACACCATCATAGGAGACACGATCTATTGGGATATTGATTCGCTGCCTATGACACAAAACTACAATATACAGGTAACTTTTGAATCCCCGAATTTCACCTTCCTTGGAAGTTCGTTTACTTTTCAAATGATCACTACCACCGTTGAAGCTCAGCCTCAGACCTACTTCAATGAATGGTCAAATCAACCACTCCTTTGCGCCTATGACCCGAACGATAAGACTTCAATAATTGGACATACAGACGCTGGATATATCGCCAATGATCAAACACTTGATTACCTCATTCGTTTCCAAAACACGGGGAACTACTATGCCTTTGATGTGCGAGTCGAAGATCAATTGAGCAGCAATCTGGACTGGAGTAGTTTACATGTTGTTGGCTCATCCCATAACATGGAAACGAGTATTGATGAAAATGGAAAAGTGACCTTCTTCTTCCCCAACATCATGTTGCCGGACAGTACAATGGACGAGCCCAATAGCCACGGATTTATTCGTTATTCGATTCAAGCATTGGACAATCTAAGTCACATGGCTACAATCGAGAATACAG
>JBDKJN010000080.1:0-6116 GCA_039796595.1 Bacteroidota bacterium | reverse complement strand
AGCAGCTAATGGATTTTCCAATTGGCGGTTGCCGCTATATCTTTTGTCATCGAGCCATTTGTTCTCCGCACCCCAGTAAATCGTCCCCTGTGGCTCCCAGACATCTGCGCGGCCACCACTGAATCCAATGGTTTTAAAACCCATGTCTTCTAAAGCAACATTACCTGCGAGAATCATTAAGTCTGCCCACGATATACTTTGACCATATTTTTGTTTAATCGGCCAAAGCAAACGACGAGCTTTATCCAAATTGGCGTTGTCTGGCCAACTGTTCAATGGAGCAAAGCGTTGTTGACCTTCTCGCGATCCTCCACGGCCATCTCCTGTGCGATAGGTACCCGCGCTATGCCAGGCCATACGAATAAACAAGGGGCCATAGTGACCATAGTCTGCTGGCCACCAGTCGACGGAGGTTCGCATGACCTTCGCGATGTCTCTTTTAAGCTCAATCAAATCCAATGTCTTGAACGCCTTGGCGTAATCAAAGGAGGGATCCAATGGATTGGATTGAGGTGCGTTTTGGCGAAGCACACTCAAGTCAAGTTGATTGGGCCACCATTGTCGATTCGTTGGTATAGCCGCGGTTGTTGATGTTTTCGGTGCTGCCGTCTGAGATGCACCGCTCGAAAAGTGGAAAGGACAGCTTCCACCGGTAGGCTTGGTGTCTGCATGGGACTGGCCAAATACCATTGCCTTCAGGCCGACCATAAATAGCGCAAGAGATTTTTTCATTTGCTTGGGATTTAAATAGGACCCAAAATTATTTTTTGTATTGTATTGATAAAAACTATATTTTAGATATCAATATTGATGGTATCGATGAATATTCAACAAATGCAATATGTATTGGCGTTGGCGGATCAGCGCCATTTTGAAGCCGCTGCTGAAAGGTGTTTTGTGACGCAATCCACCTTAAGCACGATGATATTGAAGCTTGAGGAGGAGCTTGGTATTACCATTTTTGATCGCAAGAAGAAACCTGTTGGCATCAGTGCAGAAGGTCAGATTGTGGTGAATCAATTGCAACGAATTATAAAAGAGATTGACAGTCTTAATGCGATTGCTGCAGAGTTAAAAGGAGAGATTTCAGGTGTATTGAAAATTGCAGTTATTCCGACTGTTGCGCCTTTTTTGTTACCGTTGTTTTTACCGCAGTTCGCCAGGCAATTTCCTCAACTACATATAGAGGTGCGCGAACAAACCACGGATGAGATTTTGAGGGCCATAAAGTCACGTGACTTGGATATTGGAATAGTATCGTTGCCAGTGCATGACGAGACTATGGTGGAGTATCCCCTATATGATGAGCCCTTTGTGTACTTCGATGCCGGCCGAAAGAACGCCAAGGTTATGGATTTGCAAAAGATGAAAATGGACAACCTATGTTTATTGGAGGAAGGTCACTGTATGCGCACACAAATTTTGGAATTGTGTGACATGGTGAAACATGCCATAAACAATAAAATGAATTTTAATTATAAAGCGGGTTCAATTGATGGACTCTTGCGGTTTGTGCGGGCAAACAAAGGAACTACGCTTTTGCCTTGGCTAGCGGCCATGGATTTGAATAACAAGGAACAATCGCAGGTTAGCCGTTTGGCGTCCCCGGTGCCCTTTCGAAGCATTGGCTTGATTGTACATGGCCATTTTGTGAGGCATTCTATACGAGAACTGCTACAAAAGCAAATTGTGAAAGCGGTTCAGGGGAGGATCCCACGTATGGGCGATAGGGCACACATGTTGTCTCCCAAATAGATTTATTTCGCCTCGGACAGCATTTTTATTTTGGGTTCTGAAAAATTTGATTTAGCTTTGCATTACAAAGTACTTTAACAACATGAGTAACGAAGATCAATTGCAGGCCATTCAGGAGATTCGCTCCATGATGAATAAATCATCGCGTTTCTTATCCCTTAGCGGTATGTCGGGTGTAATCATTGGTGCACTGGCTATTTGTTGTGCATTTTATATGCACTACACGGTGACAAGTTATAATGAAATGCATGGTACGTCTTTTAATTATGTTACGATCTTGTTGCACGACAATCATTTTAATTTGTATTTGTCGATCAAGTACGGAATAATTTCGGCTACGCTTCTGTTGGTGTCATTGGCTATCGGGTTTTTGTTGACCTATAGAAAGGCAAAAAAACATGGGGAGAGCGTGTGGGATGAAACGGCCTGGCGTGTTGTTAAGAGTTTGTTTGTTCCATTGACCGTGGGTGGTTTAGTGTGTATCGCATTCATCTATTATGGGGTGTTTTACTTCATCGCCCCTATGATGTTGATTTTTTATGGATTTGCACTCTATAATGCGAGCAAGTATACCTTGAGTGACATCTATTCTTTAGGCCTCATCGATATGGCGCTGGGTCTATTGGGATTGATGTTTCTCGATCTGGGTTTGTTATTCTGGACATTGGGTTTTGGTGTAATGCATATTGTTTACGGAATTGCAATGCACTATAAATACGACATGAAACGTGCGTAAACTTGCAGCTCATGAATTTAAACATCGATAAACTCAATAAGGCGTTCGAAAGTCGCATTCGTCTGGGCATCATGTCGGTGCTCATGGTGAATGATCATGTCGATTTTTCGCGCATGAAGGAGCTGTTGCAAACCACGGATGGAAATTTGGCGAGTCACATCACTGCCCTGGAAAAGGAGGAGTACATTACTGTAACCAAACAATTCGTGGGCAAAAAACCAAATACTACTTTTAACGCTACTAAGGCCGGTCGAAAAGCATTTGCTGCGCATATCGACGCTCTCGAAAAATTGCTCAAAACAGGGCGCTGATATTTTTTTATTCCTAAACTTTGAAATTCAAAGTACTTTAATATTTGAAACAATAATTTGAAATACGCATAATGAAAGCACATCACATCCATCCGGGCTTGCTCACCATCGCAAGTGCTGTTGTCTACACCTTCTTTTTTTGGAACGAAAGCATGGGAATCAATTTGGTTCTTTTCAGTGCTGCACTTGTGTCGCTGATGTTGTTCCGTTCAGATAACGCTTATCGCCACAAATCTGTACAATTGTCAAGTGCCGCGTTGCTGTTTACCGGAGCAATGGTAGTGCTTTGGAATTCCACAACAGCAGTGGTTGCCCATATTGCATCTTTTTATGTTTTGACGGGTACGATATACGCACCTCAGTTAAGGTCGCTTCAGAACGTGTTGGCGCTTGTTCTGATCAATCAGGCAAAGGCCCCTTCCAATCTGGTGCGTTCGTTTGCGCGTACCGAATCGCAAGTCGCCAAGCGGAGTTTCCGGCCTTGGTATTGGATGCGCGTAGTTATTCTTCCCTTGGTGTTGTTGCTGATCTTTTTTATTATTTATTTTAATGCCAACACAAAATTTGAATTGTTGACCAACAATTTTTTTGATCATCTCTTTCAATCACTCGAGTGGTTTTTCAGCGCGTTTTCGTTTCCCATGTTGGGCTTATTTATTACAGGTTTGATCCTTTGCGCGGGTGTATTAATTGTGGCCAAGAACAACAAGGCCAGCGAATGGGATGCCAACGCCAAGATTGAGATAGGCCGTGAACGAACTACAAATAAAAAGAAAAGAATTTCGCTCATCGCTTTAAAAACGGAGTATCGTATGGCCTTAATTCTGTTGGTCATGATGAATCTCTTGTTGATCGTTGTGAACTATACTGACATCCGATATGTCTGGGTAGAGTTTGAGTGGGAAGGAGTTGGATCGCTGAGCAAGTTTGTACACGAAGGAACCTATTTACTAATCCTAAGCATCTTATTGTCTAAGGCGATCGTGCTCTATTATTTTCGCCGCAATCTCAATTTTTATCAAAACTCCAGAACGATCCAAATTTTAGCTATTGCATGGATGTGTCAAAATGTTGTATTGGCTATGTCCGTGGCAATGCGCAATTGGTATTACGTGCAGTATAATGCTTTGGCTTATAAACGCATCGGGGTATTCATTTTTTTGATCCTCGTTATGTTCGGCCTGATCACGATGATGATTAAAATTAGACGGAGACATACGGGCTATCAATTGTTGCGTTTGAATGCGTTGGCGGCTTTCGTCATGCTCATTGCCATGAGTGCCATCAATTGGGATCCGTGGATCATACGCTATAATCTGTATGCGAAACATGAGGCTGGATTCGATGCGAGTTTCTGTTTTGTGGTTTCGGAAAAGTCCTTTCCGATAATTCTCGAAAACATGGATCGCATTGCAGATGAAATGGCCAATGGAAAAGGTTTAATGAAGTATTCGCGAGACTGTGCCGACATCGACTGTTTTAAGGATAATCTGCAATACAAAGTAGATAAATTTATTCACGTGTATGAAAAGGAATCCATATTGTCATGGAATTACGCAGACTATACAACGTACAGATACTTAAAAGCGAACTTAGGAGGTAGAGAACAATTGCCAACTAACGAATAGAATGATCATTCGGTAAGAATGAGCTGTTCTTTCTGTTGACCATCGCTGCCTGTCCATCGGAGTTTGGTTTGGCGCAAGTCTTTGCCAACTACGATTTGGAGATTTTGCAATGTGCTTGCTCCAAGATTATTGCACGATTCGGTGCGCAGACTGCCGTTTCGTTTGTGTAAACGCAATTGACCCTCTGCGTCGATCATCAAAAGATAATCATCGGTACCTTGTTTGAAATGGAGCATGTGACGGACAATGCCTTGTTTCTCATATTTCCAGCCTTCGGTGGTTTGACCGCTTGCAGTTAGGTTGACAACATCGCCGTTGTCTAACGCATACACCAATCGATAGTTTTTGTTGGACTCATAATCGAATACGGCCAATGGACTTGTGATTTCGGTATTTGAATTTCGGCACAATGGCTCATAAGGCTGTCCGTTGCGGTCTATGACGAAGAAACCTTCGCGTGTAGTAAATGCATATTGCAGTTTGCCATTTTTTAATGCGTCGATTTGCCGAACATCGCCGAGAACGGGTGATGATTTTTTATACGACCACAATACTTTACCTCCGGGATCCTTCAATACCAAGGCGAAGTCACCGCCTTCTTCCAGGGATTCTTTCTCACTGGTGTTGTGATTGATTACGGTCCATTTGCGTTGAGCGGGTGATACTTGCGTAGTGTCGGATACAACATCATTCGGCTGCGCAACCATTGGTTGACTGGTCATGCGATTCGATGCGTAGATGCTCACCAAGGTTCTATCGGCGCCGGCATAGTCAAAGGTCATCAGATGTTCTTGACCCAAGAAAAGCATTTGATGAAAGGCCATGGGTAAAGTAGAAAGCGTCGAATTGGCGCCAACATAGGTAACACGAGAAATGTTTTGCAATACACCAGTTGCTTGACGCAATGTTGCGGGTGGTTGTGTGGTTCCCGCGGTGCTATGTAGATATTGCAAATCTTCAAGAGAATTGCCGATCAAAAGATAACCGCCCAGTTGCATGAGATAAGTCGGTTCAACATAGATCGAACTGATGCGATTGCGATCGAATAGAATCGGAATTTGTATTTGATAGATCGGTGCAGTTAAATTCAATTTACGAAGAAGGTTGTTGGGCATCTGTTGTGCCACTTGGATGGTATCGTTGATGCCATAGTAATATACTTCGCCGCTAACACTATCGTTCAAATCCCAGGCCACTACACCAGCCTGACCATTGCGCCAGCTGATGAGGGCTTCGTTTAAGTCACATGCGCAACTATCGCCAAAGACTTGCCATGCCGCTTGCCAGAAACCTGCTCGATCTGAGTTGGCGTAGAATTGTTCGCATTGTTCCAAAAGTTGATCGCGATTCTCAAAATGCAAGGCATCCCAGTAGTATGTTCCCGATGGTAACCAAGTCGGGACGATCAATTGTGCTGGACCTTTTCCGTGAATCAATGTCGTTTGAGCCGTTGTGTCAGCAGGAATTTGAACGCCGATCCAAGACGGGCCTTCTTCACTGTTCAATGGTTCCAATTGCATCCACTCTTTGGTGTTGTACCGCGCAAAAAAGTGAATGGGATTATCGCTGGAACGAACTTCATAGGCCTGCATAAAAGGCGTGTTGTGGATCAGGGTCGTTTTGTTTTCTTGAGCCAAAATGCACCCTTCAATACTCGCCACTGATGTCGAGGTAACGATGCCAGAG
>JBDKJN010000079.1:0-3596 GCA_039796595.1 Bacteroidota bacterium | reverse complement strand
CAATTTTTGACAAATGAATATGTGGTGAAAGTGTGTTGGTGGTATTCCAACTAGCATCCGTTACCATTTGTAATGTTATGCGCAGAGACTCGTCGGTATGTTCAACAAAGGAATGCTGCTCATCTTCAGAAAGTGGAAATTTTTCGATGGAATGAAATGTTAGTGCATACCCATTTTGGAGCGCATGTTGAACCGCCAGAGCGGCATTGAGTCCAGTGCCAAAGCCAATTTCCAAAACAGCGAGTTCGCGCAATCCATGTGACAATTTATGCTCCATGCCGTTGCGAATAAAGACATGCATGGATTCTTGTACAGCACCATGACGGCTGTGATACGTTTCTCCGAGTGCGTTGTGAAATAGGCTTGGACTGCCGTCGTCAGTGGTAATGATGGTACGTGTGCTCGAAGTCATATTTTGATTGTGAATAATTGGGTTTTTCTACCCTTCTGCTTTGCTTTGTAGAACTAAAGATTAGTTTACATTTACGCAAAAATAACAGTATGGCAAAGAAAGTTTCCGCTACCAAATCTAAAGCAAAGACGACAAAGAAGAGTACTTCAATATTGAGTGCAGATGCACTGGTATTCTTGGAGAAATACATCAACAATTCGGCGCCAACCGGCTTTGAAGCACCTGGTCAACAAATGTGGTTGGATTATATACGTCCGTATATTGATGATACGTTTGTAGATACGTATGGAACTGCAGTAGGGATAATCAATCCAGATGCGAAATACAAAGTGGTCGTAGAGGCGCACGCGGATGAGATTGCATGGTTTGTTCACTACATCACTGCGGATGGTTTTATTTATCTCCGTCGCAATGGTGGCAGTGATCACATGATCGCTCCAAGTAAGCGAGTAAATATTTATACCGATAAAGGTGTAGTAAAGGGGGTATTTGGTTGGCCTGCTATTCACGTTCGTGATGCGGCAAAGGAGGAAACACCAAGCATGCGCAACATCTTTTTGGATGTGGGTGCTGCGAATAAAGATGAAGTGGAAGCAATGGGTATTCATGTGGGTTGTGTTGCTACTTTCGAAGATGAATTTATGGTGCTCAACGATCGTTATTATTTAGGTCGTGCATTGGACAATCGTATCGGGGGATTTATGATTGCCGAAGTAGCGCGAATGTTGAAAGCGAACAAAGTGAAATTGCCATTTGGAGTTTACTTCACGAATAGTGTTCAGGAAGAAATTGGATTGCGCGGAGCTGAAATGATTGCGCACCACATCAAGCCAGATGTCGCAATTGTTACCGATGTGTGTCATGATTCTTCAACACCAATGATGAATAAGGTGATGAATGGAGATTTGTCGTGCGGCAAAGGACCAGTATTGAGTTACGGACCAGCGGTGCAAAACAATTTGTTGAAACACATCATCAAACAAGCGGATACAAATAAGATTGCTTTCCAACGTGCAGCGGTGTATCGCGCAACCGGCACAGACACCGATGCTTTTGCATACAGCAATGCCGGTGTAGCAAGCGCTTTGATTTCATTGCCATTGCGCTATATGCACACTACGGTAGAGATGGTACACAAGGCTGATGTAGAGAATGTCATTCGATTGATCTACCATTCATTGATCACGATAAAAAACAATCAAGATTGGAGATACATTAAATAGCGAAACGATTTAATGATTTAAAAATTTAATGAATTAATTACAGATCTGGGAAAGCTTAAACCCTTTTTCAGACAACGTTTTTTTGCGGCCGTTGAGAAGGTTAGTTTTGAGCTGAATCGTCTAACGGCCGCTGTCTTTTCACGCGCGACCAGCGCTGCGTCAGCACTAAAAACTAACAACTAAAAACTAAAATCCACTCAAAAACACGAATCAATCACCGCAGAAATCAACTGTGTCTTATTGATCCCTACAGCTGCTGCTTGTTGTGGAATGATACTCGCTTCGCTGAATCCAGGTGTGGTATTGACCTCGATCACATAAGGAGTTTGATCTTTGATGATATAATCAACACGAATCATACCTCGACATTCCAGTTTGCGGTAAATGTCTTCTGATAAACGTTGAATTTGAAGGGTGAGATCTTCGGATAGACGAGCGGGAGTGATCTCTTCGGATAGGCCTTGGTATTTTGCTTCGTAATCGAAGAATTCTTTTTTACTTACGATTTCTGTGATCGGCAGAGCCATTACTTTTCCCTGCCAGACTATTACGCCACAAGTTACCTCGGTGCCGCCAATGAATTCCTCAATAATAACATGATCATCAACTTTGAAAGCTTTGTCGAGTGCAAGGTGGAGATCTTCGGTTAGATTTACACGAGAGGTACCCAGGCTACTTCCACCACAATTGGGTTTTACAAAACAAGGGAGACCTACGTGTTGCACCACAAAGGTGCTGCTATAGGGTTCCCAGGCTTTAATTTGAAGGCTGCGTGCGGTGTGAAATCCCATGCTGCTCAACACACGCGTAGTGGCTTTTTTATTGAATGTTAATGCTTGGGTATATACTCCACCGGTTGTGACAGGTATCCCTAACATTTCGAAATATCCTTGCAAGAGGCCATCTTCACCAGGTGTGCCGTGAATAATCATGAATATCCCATCAAAAAGGTGTTTGGTGCCATTCACGATAAAGGTGAAGTCATTGCGATCAATTGGATGGGTAATTCCCTCCCATTCGGCCTTCCATGCGATGCGATCGATGATCACCTTGACAGGTGCGAAACGCGTGCGATCAATATTGTCCATGACCATCTGCGCACTGCGCATGCTTACAACAGATTCACCGCTGTATCCACCACAAACTACCGCCACTTTTTTCATATCCGAAAAGTTTTAAATTCAAATTGCTTGACTCTTCAAAGATATCCAACTCGGATGGCTTACGTTCTTGGATACAATATTCTTTTCACATTGGAGGTTTAGTAGTCCAACCATTCGTCACATGTTCAATGGATAGAGGTTAAAAATGGTGTATACTTACAACTTCAAATCAACTTAAAGCATGAAAAAAGTATTTTCTAGTGTTTGTATTGCGTTTTCGTTTGTACAAATGGTCTTTGCCCAAGGAGGCGTGTATCAATTTACTCCAGTATATCAAACCAAGGCGGGCGAAACGGAGGATCAGTGCCAAAGCGGTACATGTTGGAGTTTTGCGACCATCTCCTTTTTGGAAGCCGAAATCATACGTAAGGGCAATAAGTCGGTAGATCTTTCTGAGATGTTTAACGTGTATTATACGTATCAAAAGAAGGCAGACTCCTATGTTCGTTACCAAGGAAAACAGCAATTTGGACCTGGTGGCTTGAGTCATGATGTGATCCGCGTTGTTCGTGAATTCGGTTTGGTGCCGGAATCGGCTTATACCGGTTTGTTGTTAAATGAAGTGCAACACAATCACGATGGATTAGATAATGTGTTGGAATCATTGGTGAGTACAGTTTTGAAAAAGGGTTTAAATAGCCACGATCAGAACTGGCGTAAAAGTGTGATTGGAATTTTGGATGCCAATTTGGGTGCTGCGCCAAAACAATTCACCTACGAAGGCAAATCCTATACGCCTACTACATTCCGCGATGAGATGAAAATCAATGCAGATGATTATGTGAGTATCACTTCTTT
>JBDKJN010000078.1:0-2612 GCA_039796595.1 Bacteroidota bacterium | reverse complement strand
GCCAGCTGGAGCAAAACGCTGGCGTCCGAATTGGCCGTGCACGGCATTACGGTTAATAATGTGCTACCTGGAGCAACAGCTACAGGGCGCTTGGATCAAATCATTCAAAACAAGGCGAATAAAACCGGAGCCTCATCAGATCATGTGCGCGAAGAAATGAGCAACGAGGTACCGATGAAACGCCTGGCCCAACCCAGCGAAATTGCCTCAGCCGTTTGTTTTCTAGCCTCACCAGCTGCATCGTATATCAATGGTATTAACTTGCCCGTGGATGGCGGTAGGACGTTGTGTTTGTAAAAAACAATTGGTTTAATACCGCTTGAATAGCAACCCTGTCAGGCCAACTCAGAATTAAAACTTATAGGTCGCACCAAAACGAAGCCCTTGCGTGTAAGTACCCAAATTGGAAAACGCCACGGCTTGCACTACCACATGGGGTACGACATGATAGTCGAGCCCCAGGCTGTAATAGATACGAGAAGAGTCATCGACGCCCAAACGAGAGCCAACAGTTAATCCAACTGAAGGCTGCAATTTGCGAATGACAAAGGCATTGCACTTTATGCCGCCATCGATGTAAAAGTTGCCATTGCCCGCTGCAAACGCATTGCTTTGTAGGAAGAAATTTTTGGTGAGCCGTCGTGCATAATAAAGTCCTGCCGTCCGGAAATCGACCCCATTTTCGAAGGTATACACATAGTCATCATTGTACTCCGTATAATATCCCGTTACAAAAAAACCTCCCACATAATTTTTAGGAAATGGCGATCCTTGCGCCAAACAAATGGACGAATACAACAAAGCAATCAAGACCAGAATACGCATCACTTTAGTAAATCAATTTGAATTGACCTTTTGATCTTGTGGGGGCCTGTTTCTGGCCTTTCGAAAACTTGAAGTGAATGCTATCCTCTGGAACTGCATTACGAATCTCGGTGTACTTAGCGCCGTATCCAGATACCTTCACCGTTACAATTCCTCCCTTTGTTGTAATGGTAAAATTTGGCTCAATCATGAAGTCCACATTCGCAGCTGCACATGCCTTAGCAATGGCTTGTTCTTTGTAAAAATCAAGACTGGCAGCTTTGGACACATAACCTTCAGCCACGCCTTCAATCTTCTTAGTCAAATCCGTTTCAAAATCAACAATTTTCACAGGAGTGACAATATCAGACACTTCCACAGGCGTTGACTTACCTGTGTGGACACTCTCGCTAGTGCTACATGCACTCATGAATACGACTAGAGAAACAACTGTAATGGCTCTTTTCATTTGGAAGAACTTTAGGATCTAATTAATGCGCCAAGATACAACTTTTAACCAATAACTAGACCGATTCCACGGGTTGAATGATCTTGAAAGAAATGTCTTGAAGTCCGGAGTTTTGGTCACGTTGAGACGTCAACGAACAGCTCACAGTCACATAACTAATTCGTCTCTTGCTTCACCACGTCGGTCATCATGCGCAACTTGGCATAGCTATATTTCTCGTTGAGTAAAAAGTACAATCCCGTCAATCCTTCCGGTTTTTGTTCCATCGCTGCACGTATTTCGTTTTGTTCTTCACTCGACAAAAATTCATCCAAATCGATCCTTCCCATGCTCACCAATTTTGCCAAATGGTCTTCAATTGTACCCGGTGTTAAACCTCTTTCTTTGGCTATCTCTTCTATAGAAATTTTCTGCACATACAATTCGTATGTGACATCGTGGGTCGTCAGCTTTGGCTGCTTTGCCGATTTCACTTTCTTGGCCGTTGCTTTCTTGCGCAATCCTTTCTTCTCCGTCGAGGTTAGTACGCGCACATTGGAATAAATATCTCTTAGTAAACCCTCGCGCAATTCAGCGATCAAGCTCGGACGTTCTCGAATCACGGACATGATATTATCCTGATCAGAGGTACACATCAAGAGTATACGGTCCATACAAATCCATTGATTCATCAACATTTGATCCCATTCGTTCAAAATGCCGATATACCCTTTTCGCTGCGACAACTGTGACACTTCAGCCAAATGCAAATGAAGCATGTGGAGAAGATCTTTAATTGCTGCTAAAAAATAATCATTGGCCTTCACGACTCTTTCATTCCGTTCGTCTGGCCGCTCCATAAGTTGACGCAATTGTTGAATGAAGCGGTAAGAAACTTCATTCTCCTTACGTATACGTTTCGAAAATGTCTCGACAAAATCTGGCTCACTCTCCAATTGTTCCTCTGTATTCAACGCACATGCAGCAGCCATCGCCTCCCATGAAAACGCACGCTGCAACTCCTCCCACAAAAATCGTGAACGGCCTTCATCCAGACGCTGCTGCAATTGTTCAGTACCTGCATTCTCCGTTTGATAAGCCATGATTTTTGCATCCTGATGCATGGCAGAAAGTGAAATAGGACTCTTCAATACCAATCCTTCCAAACTGCGCAAACGTGATAGCGCAACATATACCTGACCTGGCGCAAAACTCTGCGATGCATCGATAATCGCGCGGTCAAATGTCAAGCCCTGACTCTTGTGAATTGTGATGGCCCAAGCAAGTTTTATTGGAAAGTGACGGAATGTCCCAATGACTTCATCACTTAACTCTTTGCTCTTTTCATCCACCTTATACT
>JBDKJN010000077.1:0-4609 GCA_039796595.1 Bacteroidota bacterium | reverse complement strand
AAAAAACGCAACGAAGATTTTTTCAAGGAACTCGATAAGGATCGCTTGGATAAAAAATGCGAATATGCCATTCTCGTTACATTACTTGAGTCAGAAAACGAATTGTACAATAGCGGAATCGTGGACGTATCACATCGTTATGAAAAAATGTATGTCATCCGTCCACAATTTTTTATTCCGATGATCACCATTCTGCGCAATGCTGCTTTGCAATCACTCCAAGCTAAAGCTGAACTGGCGCAAGTTCGTAATCAAAATATCGATATCACCAATTTCGAGGAAAACATCAACGCCTTTAAATCTGCATTCGCCAAGAATTATGACTTAGCAAGTCGGCAATTCAAAACAGCGATTGATGAAATTGATAAAACCATGGATCATCTGCAAAAGGTGAAAGACAATCTGCTTTCTTCTGTAAACAATCTCCGTTTGGCCAACAACAAGGCGGAAGATCTGACCATCAAAAAATTGACAAAAGGGAATCCGACGATGACAGCAAAATTTGAAGAAGCAAAAAAACTTTCTGAGGAATAAAATTCTTCAGCAGCAATTATACTAAACAAACCAACTCTTGTTTTGGAATTTTGAAACGTGTATCTATTTAACCCTAAAGCTATTGTCCATTGGTCGTTTCGGCACTTCCCAGCACATGAATATAACCTTCGACATTATGTAGCTGACCAGAAGGGTTCGAACTACCTACAATGTAAAAATACGCTGCATCTGAAACCAATTCTCCTTCATCGTTTCGTCCATTCCAGATAAAGGGTTCGCCAGTGAGATGACGAATCAAATTGCCCCAACGATTGTAAATGTGTACTTCATCAATCGGAATGCGTAACCACCCAAAATCAACGTAGTCGTTGCTTCCGTCACCGTTTGGTGTAAACACATTCGGAAACTCCGAAATGCAGTCTATTTCTGAAACATAGATAGAATCGGTTACCGCGCACGATGGATAGTTCGTCACAGTCACATATAACCAACCATCCAAAGGTACAATGGCATCCGCATCAATATCACCCGTATTCCAATGGTAGAGATCGTACCCCTCAGGCAAATGTGCTACCATATACCCTTGATCGCAATACACATCCTCAGCTTGAAGATCAATCACCGGGTATTCTCTCACACTAACAAACACACTATCATACACAGACGAACAAATTACTCCATCACCATGTACAATATACCAACCCATATCGCTCTCCGATGCGTTGGACACACTTACGACCTCGTTCATCACTAATCCCGATGGTGTCTCCCAATACATATTCTCCATCACAACATTCGGTATCAATTGCAAATCTCCATTGCGACAAACGCCTTCTTCTTCGTTGGAAAACCATCCGGTACTGTTCGGTTCTTCGATAAATAGCAAAAGGCTATCTGGTACGCTCTCGCATCCACCTCCTGTGACCGTCAATACATACCATCCCGATTGAGCGCCCTGTGCGTTGTTTAAGGTTAGTGTTCCTTGATTATTCACAACTCCAGTTGGTGTTTGCCAATGGTATTGTGTTTGTGCTGCATTCGGATTATTTGCACTGATTTGAATTTCAGTTCCGGCACACCACTCGGTTTGTTCGGTCGATATATATGCAACACTTGATGGCGTAACCGATACTAACACAGGCTCCGGAACGCTGCGACAATTGGCGTCCTCCCGATACACATACCACGTAGAATTGGACCATATCGGTGGTGTGTTGAACACATTTCCAGAACCCACAACCTGATCTCCGTTGGCATCGGTCGACCAAACCACATTGCCGCCTTGTGCGAACAATGATGCTGGCTGCCCATAACACACGGTTATATCAGTGGGATTTGGCGACGAAATATTATAATAGGTCACATCAAAAGGGACTGAACTTCCTACACAACCATTGGTGTCGGTCACACTTAGAATATAGGTGACAGGTTCATACACTGTAATGGTATCGTCTACAATATTACCGGGTGACCAGGTATAGATCTCCATATCCGGTGGACCAAACAACAGTACAGGTTCACCTGGACATACATTCATTGCTGATGCCTGTATCACTGGCTCTGGATTGGTCTGTGTTATTTCGGTTGAAACAACACTTGTGATTCCACAAAATGTTACTTCTATCGAATAAACATTCGGTAAGAAAACATTTTGACTCAAAGAGCTTCCTGACAAAGGAGGCAACCAATTGACCACTGCCTGTGGACTAACTTGTGCAACAAGGTTTACGTATCCTTCCAAACACAAATCATAACTCGGCAATGCAACCAAATAAGGAGTAGCATAAGCCTGTATATCTATGATCATACTCTCCAGCACACATGTACCCGTGGTGAGAACGCAGTAGTACGAACCTGGTGTACTTACATCAATCGATTGAGTTGTCCCCAACGATTGACCCAACGGTCCAATCCAATTGTATGCATCTGCCATAGGGCTGCTGATTTCTATACTACCCTCAGGACAAATCACCTGATGCCCCGGATTGGTAGTAAGCAGCGGTGATGCTGGAGCCACAACATTAATGGTCAATGTTTCTTCTGCGCTGCATCCATTCGCAAATTCTACAACTGAATTAACTCCGTACGCCCCGGGTTGAGTGACCGATATGGTATCGACTGTCCATCCGTTAACTCCTGGACCAGACCACGTAAAAGGACTATCACTTGTGACTACCAACTGCAACGTTTCACCATCACAAATCGTGGAAGGTCCTGTCAACGTCATATTGATGTATGGCGTCTCCAAAAGGTTAAGATAAAAATTCAGTGTCTGTGGAGGATACCAAATTGTATCGTTCGGACATGGTGGCTCGACATGGAGATAAGGCTCTACAATGATCTGATAGTGGCCATTGCCTTGAGGATAAACATCGTATTCTATAGCAGCGTCGTCTTGGTCGATTTCAACTTGACCATTATAAATCAATGTCCACAAAGCATCGGTATACATAGGAAATTCACTTTGATCAAGGAGATCGAGCAGTTCAAAATTGACCAATGCATTCCCACAAATGGTGATGGTGTCACCATCCGCATATTCTTGATCCTCGAATTGTAAAAAAGGATCGATCTCTGTCAGTGGTTCAATAAAATTAACTCCTAATGCATTCTCACCAAGGCATCCATTTTCACCGATGATGACATATGAATAACTCCCCGATTCGTTAACCGTAACGCTCGGCGAAAACACCATACCATTCGGAGTAGACCAATAGCCGGATTGCCCGTCAGCACTTCCTCCTGTTAACACCACTTCATCGGGTGCACATAATTCAATATCCGTTGCATTCGGCTCTTCTTCGAAATTGATACCTTGATCATCCGTTACCAAGGGAACAGGCAACGGCAACACCTCTACATACATACTATCCATATATGACGCACAGCCATCCTCGCGCGCAACACTCCATGTCACCCAACCCGAAACCTCAACATCCTGAAACAATGCCTGCGATCCGTTTTGCCATTCCATATCATATTCAGGACCGATAAAACAATTTGAACCTGTATTGGTAAGACCATACACACGCACCTCTCCACATCCTGTTGCTTCTTCTTCACACATTAATGGTTGATTTACCGTTCCAATGCATGGCTCTTCGATACCAAATTGGCAATCGTCTCGCGAATAAAAATCATAGTGTGGAGCCAGCACATCAAACAAGCGACCAACATACATATCGCGGTTACCTGCCGCACTCACATGAATAAATGAACCATAATTCGAATACCCACACATGGGACCAGCACCATTCGGATAAACATACTGGTTGCCGCCCGATGGTGTAAAATTGGTTGGATTTGCGGTGAAAGCATTGTTTGCGTTGGGGACATTAAAAATCTTTTCAAAGCTTCCTGCCATAACCACATCATCGATCCCTGCGACTGCGACTCCAAGGCAAACGTCGTCTTTCGGTCCACCATACTGGCGCATCCACTCGCGTTCGCCACTACTAGAATACGATGCAGCGAAACTATCCTTGTAACCCACGGCATGGAAAAGACCTAACCCCAATTCCAAAGCATATTCATCCATCGCACATTGAAATACACCACCCAAATACACTTTGCCAGAAAACACATCCAGATCACGAAAACTCACATACGATGAACTGCCATCCTCGACGCCCCAAACTACGGAGCCCGCACTCGAAAATTTGGCAAGAAATCCACTGTAATTGGACAACGCGGGTACAACCAAAGAATTACTCGCAAAGTAGATCATCTGCCCAATACTCTCGCCTGCAACATATACATCACTTCCCTCGACATCTACAGCATACGGCAATACTTGTGTCGCACCCATCTTCACCATCCATTGTTCTGTACCGGAGCCCGAGTACTTTACTAAAAATCCAGCATTGACTATGGTATTGGGATATAAATTATCAAAGGTGATGTCATTACTGAATTGACCAGTGACGTAACAATTGCCCGCATTATCCAGTGCAATGTCCATTCCCCGATCCGCTCCATCCGAACTCCCTGTTTTCACCCATTGCCAATCACCTGACGAACTCAGTTTTGCGATAAAAATGTCCGGACTTGGCGTGCTTGATCCCTCCCAATTCATGGAGTTAACTGTATTGGAACCAAACTGAGCTTGCCCTCT
>JBDKJN010000076.1:0-6774 GCA_039796595.1 Bacteroidota bacterium | reverse complement strand
GTAACCAACCATTCAGCTACTCGGAGTTGTACATCTTTGGGCGACATGTTTTTTTGTGCAAGCAAAGCGGTATTAAAAAACACATTACAATTGCTTTCATTCACAACCCAATCGCCTGCTCCATACCATTCGATCATTTTGTTCTCTATGGCCAATTCTATCAGATCGCTTTTCCAATAACCACCCACGGCTTGTTCAGTTGTGGTATAACTCGGTGTTGGCGCGCCGCCATGATCGGCACTTAAAAAAATCAAGTATTGATCCTTGCCGATTTTGGTGTCGAGATAGTTGAGCAGTTGAGCCAGCTCACGATCCAATCGGAGATAACAGTCTTGTACTTCACGCGAATGAATACCAAATTGATGACCTACATAATCCGTTGATGAGAAACTCAAACAAAGCAAATCACAAAAGGCGTCTTGTCCGAGTTGTTCGCCTTCGATGGCCGCACGTGCAAACGATGCCGTGAGGGTATTGCCGAATGGCGTTGCTTTTAGAATATCATAGTTGCCATTGGCTGCTGCCAGGGCTTTCATGTCATAAGGAAACACAGGACGGGTGGTTCCTTTAAAGGGCATTTCATACGCATTGTTATCGGCCAAACTTTCGTCATAGTTGGCCTCGTCTTGCAGCAAAGTCCATGATTGGGTCATACAAGTTGCGGCTTCACCGGCAGCATTATAGGTCGTCACCCAATCAGGTAAACTTGTACCGTACCAATTAGAAGTGGCCCATACTCCTTCGTTTGCACCGATAAACCAATAGGCAGCATCTGCAGTTCTGCCGGCGGGAAGAATAGCGCCTCTGTCTTTCATGGCGATACCTATAACCTTGGATCTGTTGTTGGACAGGAGTTTCATTTCATCACCAAGAGTAGAACTCTGCAAATAATGCGGCGACATTTTACAACCGGTGCTCGTACTTCCTACACCCGTAGCATTACTATCGGACGAACAATAGATTGTTTTGCCTGTAGCAGGCTCGTACCAATCGTTTTGAATGATGCCATGGTAAGCTGGAGTGGTGCCTGTGAAGATACTTGCATGGCCTGGCCCGGTGTAGGTAGGCATATAATTGTAATGCAGGTTTCGTGCGAAGAATCCATCATTGACCAAGCGTTTGAAGCCTCCATCGCCGAAGTCATTCCAGTACTTTTGGATGTAATCATAACGCATTTGATCAACCGTAATTCCGATGATCAATTTGGGTTGATTGCCTTTATTGGACTGGGGGGCTGTTATCGGGGCTGGTGATGGTTGGATTTGAGCCGATTGCTGGGCTGGTTTGCAAGCCGCAAACACCACTAAAACGGACGTCAACACGAAACTGTACAGGTGTGCACGCATATTTCCTTTCATGCGCCCAATGTACTTCGGAAAGATTGATTTGAAAATCCAATAGTCGGGTTTTATTGTGAAATTCTTCACCGTTTATTAAACTATTTTCGGAAAACTAAATACAAAACCAATGAAAAAAATCTTTACTCTTTTAACAGCTTCTTTATTTGGATTCAGTGGGTACGCCCAGCTAAATAATTTTGACGCAGGTGATGTCGCTCCTGACTTCACTGTGGTTGATCTCAACGGTCAAACCCACAACCTATACGAATACACTGCGGCGGGCAAGTATGTGCTGTTGGACTTCTTTGCCTATTGGTGTGGGCCTTGCATGGCTACAGCTCCAACCATCAATGCGTTTTACCATGCTTATGGGTGCAATGAAGGTGATGTAATCGTTATTGGTTTAGAATACGAAGGAACCAATGACCAAACACATGAGTTTGAGGCGAGTGCCAACATAGATGATCAAAATCCTTATCCAACGGCAAGTGGAGTTGATGGTCAGGCGGCTGCCGTTCATGCGACATACGGTGCTGCTGCATTCCCAACTATCATTGCGATTACGCCTGATAATGTCATTTTAGACGATGATATCTGGCCTGTTTCAAACATGCAAACTTTGGTGAATGCGTTTCCTGCCAATAGTTTGACTACTATGGAATGTGTAATGTCTACTCCTGAGTTAGGTTCTAAGTTGTCCTTTAGTGTATACCCAAATCCAGCGGAGAACGTATTGAACGTACAAATCAGCAATGAAACAAATGAGAATTTGACATTTGAAGTTTACAGTAGCACAGGCGCCTTAGTTGCTTCTGGTCAATGGAACTTCGCGTCTATTCAGCAAATCGACATTTCTCAATTTGCAGCGGGTATGTATCAGTTGCGCGTAAAAGGCGAAAAGCAATTCGTGCAAAAGAATTTTGTGGTGAGTGGACAATAGTTCTGTCACCGACAAATTGATCCAATAATATTGATTTATTCTTAAGCCGATCCGCATGGGTCGGCTTTTTTTATTGCTCAATCGGTGTATTGTATAGTAGCACTTTGTGCTGGACAATATCCTATGGGTCGATGGGCAATCGAATGGTCTATATTAATCTGCAGTGACACTCGAGTGCTGAGCAAATAGCCATACTGCGAATAACGATAGCAAAGTGTTCAATACAATGTTGCAAGTCGCCCATGTCCAATCACCGCGCTGAAAGAGTTGAATATTCTCCACACTAAAGGTAGAAAATGTGCTCAAGCCACCACAAAATCCTGTCACCAATAACAGGTGTTTTTTAGGATCGAGGGATTTAAAACTGTAAACCAAGGCACCTGCGATGAGGGCGGCAAGAAAGTTCGAAACCAAGGTGGACCAAGGAAATTGAGCTGATTTGAGTGGGGCCAAACAACTGATTCCATACCGCAATACGGCGCCAATGCCACCACCTAGAAAGACCAAAAGGAATGTATTCATGTGATGGTGCTTGGATGAATGAATCGCCGAAATAGCAAGTGCAACAGTACCGCTACGATTGTGCCATACAGGAGACCGGAAAGTATGTCGCTCGGATAATGTACACCAAGATAAATGCGACTATAGGAAACCAATAGCGCCCATACAATCAACAGGATACACCAATGTTTTGCAAGGGGGCGCATCCACAACAGATACAATGTCACTAAGCCTGCATGATTGGAAGCGTGGCTGCTAAAGAATCCAAATTTCCCTCCTTTATAAAGATTGCCATTCGCTTCGGGTAACAGGTGCAATAGGGCTTGTAAGCCGGGCTCGTGTGAAGGGCGAAGCCGTTGAATCGTGTTTTTGATTCCATGGGTCACCACAAAGTCGCACAGAAATAGCATCAATCCAAAAGAAGCCAAAACCCAAATCCATTGCGATGAACGGTAGCGCCAAATGACGGTCACCAGCAAAACGAGATAAACAAGTATCCACGTTTTGGGTTGACTGATGAACCAGAATATTGGGTCAAGGGTGCTGGTGTGGCTGCCATTGAGGGCCAGTAAAAAATCACGATCAAGGTCTTGAAGAAATGCCAATGCCCGTTATTATTTAAAAATATCTTGTGCCAAATCCGACCAATTCTCCATGATTTTTTTGCGCTTGAGTTTCAAGGTTGGTGTAATCTCTCCTTGATCAATACTCAGAGAGCGAGGCAACAAGCGGAAAGCTTTGATTTGTTCCCATTTTCCAAATGCAGGATTGATGCGTTCAATTTCTTTTGTGAACAAGGCTTGTGTCTTAGGATCATTGAGTAATTTGATCACATCATCGGTTGCTATATTTTGCTTTTGTGCCCATTGCTTGAGCAATACCATTTCCGGCGCAATAAGAGCAGCTGCAAATTTTTCACCATCGCCAATGACCATCACTTGTTCGATATAAATGCTTTCTTTCAATGCATTTTCAATCATCTGTGGTGCTACATATTTACCTCCACTCGTCTTGAACAATTCTTTTTTACGGTCAGTGATAAACAAAAATTCATCTTCCAGTTTGCCGATGTCGCCGGTATGGAACCAACCGTCCTTCAAAACTTCATCCGTTTTTTCGCGGTCTTTATAATACCCCATCATCACATTTGGACCTTTGCATAGAATTTCGCCATCTTCTGCAATACGCACCTCAACACCGGGCAATAATTTTCCTACCGACTTTTCGCGCCACATGTGCGGTTTGCGCAATGAGTTAACCGATATTACTGGTGAGGTTTCGGTCAGTCCATAACCTTCTTTAAGACCGAATCCAGCTCCATTAAAGAACTTGGCTAAACGGGGTTGCAATGCCGCGCTTCCAGATGCAATGGCTTGAATTTCGGTGAGTCCTAAAGCAAGTTTAACCTTGCTGAAGACCAATTTACGGGCGATGCTCAATTTAAATTCATACCAGGCGCCATTTTCTCCATCCGGCTTCCAATCCAGCGCTAAGTCATGTGCCCATTTGAAAAGGATTTTTTTGATCCCTGAATTGGACATGCCCTTAGCATATATTCCATCATAAAACTTTTCAAAAAGACGTGGTACACCAGTGAAAATGTGTGGTCGCGCAACGAGTAAGTCATCTTTAATTTGTTCCATCCCACCCAAGTACATGTGTACGCTTTTATAGATGTAGAGGTAGTGGAGCATACGCTCATAAATATGGCATATAGGCAAAAAACTCAAGCAACGACTACCGAATGGTAATTCGGGTAATCGCTCCTCGGAGGAACGCGCATTGCTCGCAATATTATTGTGGCTCAACATTACACCTTTAGGAAGGCCAGTTGTGCCCGAAGTATAAATGATAGTCGCCATGTCGGAGGCTTTGACATTCTCACTGCGTTTTTTCACTTCATCTTGACTTATCTGATCGCCATGAGAAAAAATGCTCTCCCAATGATCAGCATTAACCACTTCGTCAAATGTAAAAATCTGCTTCAAAGAGGGCACCTTGGGCATCACGTTTTTCACTTTGAGAAAAAGCTCCGCATTACTCACAAAACAGAGTTTAACCTCGGAGTGGTTCATGATGTAATCGTAGTCTTGTTCAGTCATGGTAGGGTAAATCGGAACGTCAATCGCTCCAATTTGCAGTATCCCATTATCTAATACATCCCATTCATATCGATTGGCGTGTGTGATGATTGCAATTCGGTCACCGGGCTGAATGCCCATGCCGATTAATGCGCGGCTTACGCGATTCATTTTGTCGATGAATGCGTCTGTGCTGATGCTTTTCCATTCTCCTTTGTATTGTGATGTGATCATCTCAGGCAGAGGTGCATTCTGCTTTTGATAGTACACAAAATCAAAAAGGCGTGTTGGTTCCTGCATAGTATTCGTGTTTTAGTGTGATGTCGTTCTTAAACTTCATTTTATCTACAATACAAAAGCCCGTAGGTATTATTTATTGTAAATCTTACGAGCATGGTTCTGATCTACTGCTATCCACTTTTTTGAAGCTGTGATCTATTGATTGTCAGCTACTTGAGTGCGAAGGCTTATTTCATTAATGGTAAAGATAAGAAATTCGCGTTCGAATAAAAAAATGGGAATATGTCCGCACGAAGGAAGGGGGTATTCTTAATTATTCCTGAGGACTGGAATAATTGGCTCTTATCCATACCTTTTGAGCTTCACGTCGCAAAATCATGAGAGCAAGTGATCGGATATCTCCGTTCGGAATTTTCTTTTTTTCGGACAAGTCGATGCGATAAAACAAGCTATTCATCTTCAGACTATCTCCTTCCAATGCATGTAGCATAGTCACTATGGCTTCTAGCATTTCTTCTGGTTGTGGTGTTTCCTGCAGATCGATGGGTGTACAAAAATGGGCGAAGTCTTTGCGCACTTGTGCATAGGTGGAGCGATACAGCGCTTCGTAGCTGATGTTTGGCGACTGTTCATGGAATAGCTGGATGTCACTCATGTTAAGATTCACGATGGTGCAAGTGATCCATCAATTGCAGAATAACTTGTTTTCTTGAAGGATCAACAGGAATGGCATGCATCAATTCAACAGCACGATCGTAGTACGATTGAATCAAATGTTTTGCTTCTTGATCAATTTTGTGATGGCGATATAAGGACTGGATTTTTTCGATCAGGGCATCACCGTTTGAGTGATTGTTATAAATGGTGTCAATCGATTCATTCGTGTCCTTATGCAGTTCATGCAAACGAAGCATCATAAATGTTTTTTTATGCGCCAAAATATCGTTGCCAATGCGTTTACCGACCTTGGCGGCTTCTCCAAAGGTATCGAGGTAATCATCTTGCAGCTGGAATGAAAGCCCCAGATGTAATCCGATACTATAAAGTTGTTCTTGAATGGTCTCATCCTGACCCGTGAGTAGTCCTCCCATTTGCATGGCACAGGCTACGAGCACGCTGGTCTTGAGACGAATCATTTCCAGGTATTGGTCAGCCGAAACATTGGTCATGCGTTCAAAATCCATATCGATTTGCTGACCTTCACAGACTTCAAGTGCTGTTCTGCTAAAGAGCGGCAACAGCTGTGGCAGGTAATCTGTATTTGTTTTGATGAGCAACTGATAGGCCTGAATCATCATCGCATCTCCACTTAGGATTGCCGTATTGGTGTCCCATTTTTCGTGCACCGTTGGCATACCACGTCGCAAGGGAGACTTGTCCATGATGTCGTCATGCATCAATGTGAAATTGTGAAAAACCTCGAGCGAAAAGGCGGGGTAGATGATCGGATCCAGTTCATCGGTGAAAAGGTTGGCCGACATCAAACAGAGCGCTGGACGCATGCGTTTCCCTGGCAATTGAATCAAATAATTGACCGGCTCAAAAAGAGATTTGTCGCCGTTTACACGGCAATATCCGTCGATCTTCTTTTGTACGATTTGTTGCAGCTCTGCGAGCGATTTCGATGATGTTGTAATCATATCCATGGCAAAGTAAACCTAAAAGACCGGAC
>JBDKJN010000075.1:0-2959 GCA_039796595.1 Bacteroidota bacterium | reverse complement strand
TTATGTGACACGAAGTACTGCAACTTCCCATTGTTGTCGAAGCCAGATGATTTCTTTAGCATCACGTATGACAACACCCAAGAGTTAAATCCCAATTTACAAAATCTCGGTGCTGATGAATGTTATCTGTATATCACTGCGGTGTATGACGAATGGGAGTTCAATACAATCGACTATGCATCACAAACTGAAACAACCACACTGGCTGAAATGAAATTCAAACCAGTGCCTGGTAGTCCCGGAATGTTCAGAGTAACCATCATACCGATCGAACTCTTCCCACAAGCCAATCCGGACGATCCACTTCCACTTAAATTAAAATATTTCGTATTGAAGCCCGGTTATACTGTATCAGGTCAACTCCCATACGAGTCGTATAGCTTTATTACTTGTTCAGAATAAAACCATTTTCAAACACTTTCAAAGCCGCTTCAACGAAGCGGCTTTTCTTTTTACTTTGGTCCTGATAATCAATCCATGAAAAAGATCATACAACTTATACGCGAGTCATTGACTGAAACGGCCTATGACTATACTTCGGGTAGTCTTCGCAAGGCTATTGTAATGCTCGCCATTCCAATGATGCTGGAGATGTGCTTGGAGAGCGTTTTTGCAGTCGTCGATATCTACTTTGTCAATCGACTGAGCAATGATGCAGTAACCGTTGTCGGTCTTACCGAAGCCGTGATAACTATAGTTTATAGTTTAGCCATCGGATTGAGTGCTGCGGCTACTGCCATTGTGGCTCGTCGCATTGGCGAAAAGGATCCAGAAGGAGCAGCGAGAGCCACCAAACAATCCCTCCTCGTGGCAATGATTGTGATCGCTCTAATTAGCGTCACAGGTTTTGTGTTCGCATCTGACATCCTTCGTATCATGGGCGCTTCAGAATATGCCATTGCAAAAGGTGTGATCTACACCCAAATCATGATGTCATGTTCTGGCGTTATAGTCTTACTCTTTCTCATCAACGGGATATTCCGCGGAGCTGGTAATGCTGCGATTGCCATGAAAAGCCTTTGGCTTGGTAATGCCATCAACATTTTGCTTTGTCCTATTCTGATCCTTGGTTTTGGGTCATGGGGCGGCTTGGGCATCGCTGGAGCGGCTATTGCAACCTGCACGGGGCGTGGGATTGGGGTGTTGTATCAACTCAAACACTTGATTGGCACAGAAAACGAATTATTGCCTTTGCATCGTGTTGCATGGCGTCCGGATAGAATGATCATTCGGTCGTTGATGCAAATTTCAGTTCCTGCAACAGTGCAGTTTATTGTTCAGAGCGCAAGTTGGATCATACTCACTCGAATGGTGGCTTCTTTTGGCACAGACGCCAGTGCCGGCTATCAAACAGCCTTTCGACTGCTGTTGTTCTTCTTATTGCCCGCATGGGGAATAAGTAATGCTGCCGCAACTTTGGTGGGACAGAATTTAGGAGCCAAAAGACCTGAACGCGCAGCAGAAAGTGTCAAAGCCATTGCGCGTTACAATGCGATACTGATGGGAATTATGATGTTGATCAGTGTCATTTTCACCGAAGAATTAATTGGGCTATTCATTACTGATCCAAACAACGGCAGCTTTGCTTACGCAGTCGATGCACTCCGAATTGTGAGTTGCGGCAATATACTTTTTGCTGTGAGCATGGTATTGATGCAAGCCTTTAATGGTGCTGGTGATACACGCACCCCTACCCTCATCAGTTTGTTTGGTTTCTGGTTTTTCCAGATTCCTTTGGCCTATCTTTTGAGTCAAACATTTAATTGGGGTACTCATGGTATTTACTGGGCCATCCCCATTGCAGAAGGATTGATCGTATTGTTATATGCTTATTTCTTCGCTAAAGGCGATTGGCAGCGGAAAGAGGTTTGATTAGAAAAAAATTCGAGTGCCAATTGCACGTATTATTGATCAGAAATCTTCTTCCATGACCACTTTCATTTATTAACATTATTATTGTATCAATGGTAAGTGGCTGTGAATTTCGAACAGGTTAAAATGGAAGTAAAATCAATTTTAACCCTTAGATTTATAATCTGTCGAGAAGGACTGCCACTTACACTACCAATAAAAAACTTTGCATATTTGCCAGCCGAATATTATATACGCTAGACTTATGTTTAAAATTAGTTATTCCAATGGTCTATGGTATTTGATTATTAAATACACCGTATTCTTTATTTATCTTGCGTTCTTAGGAAATAGATTTAAGAATATAGTTATTAATAACGCACAAACATCAGCAGAGCTGATGAGGCTATCATTTGGGTATGTTTTACAAGTCTTCCTTTTTATGCTTTTGTTAGTCCTGATTTTTAGCATACCCTTTTACTTCATCATGAGATTAAAGAGTAAAATTTACTTAGTACTTGCAATGATTGCATTTTTTTCCATTGAGTATTTTGTATATACCTATTTAGCTTCTCCATCCGAAGCAATGTTAGGGATTTACAATTTGATTATTGGAGTAGTCGTATTTATTATAATTTACCAAAAGTCAATTACTCAAATTTTTAAATAGCTTAAACGCCTAGCATAAGCTTGGCCTTTTTTACTCTATTCTGTAAAAGTATGAATAACAGAATTTCAATAGTCATTTATATAATGGTCCTTATTTTAATTTCTTGCCATAGTGGGACTAAGGAGAACGTGGGGACAGATTCAAAAGAAATAAAAAATGAAAATCTTTCCTTAGATACATTAGAGCAATTACATTTCGACTATGGTCTAAAGGCTATTCTATGTAGAAATTTAAAAGATAAATCAAAGCAAATTCAGTTTTTCAAAAATGACAGTTTAGTTAAGAAAATATTAATTCCAACCTCGCTTGATTATTCAGGATTTTCGCTTGAAACCATGAAACAGAAAGGTAACTATTTAGCGCTTTCAACAGAACACGGTACAATCAATTATTACCAAACCAATTTTTATTTTTCCTTGACTGAAATGAATCCATTTG
>JBDKJN010000074.1:0-6032 GCA_039796595.1 Bacteroidota bacterium | reverse complement strand
GCGAGACTTTTTTGTGATATCCCTGTTGTTTTTACTAACTGGTATCGCCATCGTGGTGTATTTGAATCAAACACCACTACAGCCGCGCGAGCGTGACTATGCCTTTGCCGGTTCATTCTATGCTTTTGCGATTTGGATTGGTTTAGGTGTTTATGCGATGTACCATGCGCTCATATCCATCACACAAAAACAATTGACCACTATAGCCGGAATGAGCATTGGTGGCGCTGCCGTAGTAGCTGCTGTTGAATTCTTAGCTAGTGATACCAATTCATTTGGTTTGTCATTATTGTTTATTGCCTTTGTTGCAACCGCACTTTTTGGGCTAATGATGGTCATTGGCAAAGCGCTTAAAGGTGATAGCCTGATCAAAGGAAGCATACCTATTATTGTATCCATCCCGATTGTGCTTATCCTTTGCAGCGCTAACTGGGACGATCATAGTCGCGCTAACCGTCGCACGGGTATTGCCATGGCGATTAACTATTTACAAAGCTTGCAGAAGGATGCGATTATATTCACCAATGGTGATAATGACACCTTCCCACTTTGGTATGCCCAAGAAGTTGAAGGAATAAGAACCGATGTTCGTGTTGTGAATCTTTCGCTCTTGAATACCGACTGGTATATTGACCAAATGAAGCGCCGCGCTTATGATGGAGCCCCAGTGCCATTCAAAATGCCAGAACAAAAATACCGTCAAGGTACACGCGATGTTTTGTTTATAGATCCTGATAAAGAAACAAAAGGATTCATGAGCGTTAGCGAGGCCCTTGCCATCGCATTGGATGATAGCAAAGCCAAACAAAATGGCTCAAGCAAAGTAGCGTACCTACCGAGTTACAAGTTTTCTATTCCCGTTGATGCCAATACAAAAGAAAGATTCCGCCCGTATCTGAACGAAGGAGATTCATTGGTGGATGCAATTCAATGGCAATTGGTTGGTGCTAACGGTCGTCCAAAAACATACATTACAAAGGCACAATTAATGGTACTTGATCTATTGAGTAATATGGACTGGAACAGACCGGTATACTTCGCTGTTACAACAGGTGGCGACGCATACATGGGATTGGAACAATACTTCCAATTGGAGGGATTGGCCTATCGCTTAACCCCAATCAAACACAAGAAGAGCACCAATCCGAATTTGGATGGTGGTGTTGCCTCGGAAATCATGTATGAAAATATGATGACCAAATTCCAATGGGGCAATATGGATCGTACGGACATCCCTCTCAACATGGATGAGAACAATCGCCGGATGACTACCAACCTACGTTTGCAATTCAACCATTTGGCAGAACAACTCATTGCTGAAGGTAAAAACGACTTGGCCCAAAATGTTTTGAAAAAATCATTGGAAGTAATGCCGGAGAAAAACGTGCCTTATGAACATCCACAAATCATGTGGCAAGTTGCAGATATGTTATATCAAGCTGGTGATAGTGCTACGGCATTGGATCTCTCAAAACGACTTTATGAAATCGCCAAACAAGAAGTTGCGTATTATAACAGTCTGGATACAGAAAGACAAGCCATCATTTCTCGTGATGTGCGCACTCAGGTGCAAATTGCAGACCGTTTGGCCATCATGGCGGAAGAATATCTACCGAACGATCCTTCGGTAAAAGAAATGAATGAAACGGTTGGTGGATACTTAGGCGAATTCAGTGTTCCAAGTTATCGTGAATTGTTGAAACAAGAAGAAATGCGTAAAATGATGATTCAACAACAGGACACGCTCCCTAAGAAGAAAACCATTGCTGTCCCTCCCGCGATTGGCGGACAGACTCCATAATTTTAAAAAGGGCCGTCACTACGACGGCCCTTTTTTTAAGATGTTGACTTCCTGCTTTTAAAGGCAACGTTTTCACTGGTTGCCTGCTGTATTCGGCGCCAAACAGTGGATATCGAAGCCTTGCCTGCGCAATTTGTCAATCGGAAATCCATTGATTCGAGTTTCCACAGTCGACTTCTATTATCAAAATAAAACGCGCCGGCCAAGTTCTAAGCCTCCCCTTTATAAATCAAGCGAAAGTGACCATAACACTTGCAATTCACAAACACATAAGTGATTGCCATTCTTCTCTAGAGTTTCACAATGCGTAAACTGGGTTAAAAAAAAACCGTCAAGCGATTGTTATCACATGACGGTGTTTCTATTTACTTTAATTGATACTTCGACTTAGCCTCTGATATTGTATTTGAATCCAACCATCACTGAACGAGCGATGCCTGGGCGATAACTCTGTGGCAGATTGGCAACAATATACGCTTGATCCAAAACATTGTTAACCATAGCAAACGCGCTCCAATTCTTATTTACACGGAAATTGCAACTCAAATCGACAATGCTACTTGACGCAATGGAATTTACATCACCATAAGCAACTTCATCTCCAGGGATTATTGCTTTCTCTGTACCTGGTTTGGTGCGTGTTTCCCCAATGTATCTGGTCACCACAGTTGCGTTCCAACGCTTATGGACATAAGTCAATACCGCCGTAGCCGTATGCGGCGTAATAAAAGGAATGCGGTCGCCTTTCTCGATCAAACCACTACCCCAATCGCCTCCTGCATTCGTGAATGTATGGGCGAATCGTGCATCTGTAAACGTGTAGGCCAATTGCAGATTAAGATCATCTGAAGTCTTCAGTTTGAACAGTCGAAACAACTGCAAATCCGCGTTTACCTCAGCTCCGTATACCTGCGCTGCACCCGCATTAAACGAATTGCCAGTTCCTGCTCCACCACCCGAAATATTGTCGGAACCAAGTAGATTGGAATAGTCCGAATAAAACAATGCTACCTGAGCTTTGATGGCATTCAAACGCAAGCGGTATCCCAATTCATAATTTATTGCCTGTTCGGTTGAAGCCTGACCGTTGGTCGAATTAGCTACAGGTGTACCCGGCGGCGAAAACCCTTTGTGCAAGCCAGCGAAAACTGTTCCCTTGTCCATTTGTGAGGTCAATCCAAAGCCTGGCAACCAAACCTCTAAGTCATTGTTCGCCTCAACCAAAGAATTACCCCATCGTGCGTTATCATTAACACCATAGTTGGCGTTCAATAAGCTGATGCGCTCATAACGAATTCCAGGAGATAATGTAATTGCACCGATCTTGTAATCCACTTGTGAATACCCCGAAAAAGATTCAGCACTCCTGATTTGATTCTCTGCATTTCCTTTCACACCCGTCGAATCGAGAGTCATCCAACCATCAACCATTTGATAGTAGGAATTGGTCGCCATTCGATCGGCCTCATCCCGATGACTTCGCACGCCCGTTTCCCATTCGATTTGTCCATGTTTAAAATCTTTATGCAAGTTCAAAGAGGCCTGAACGCCTTGCGATTGAAATCGTCGTACAGCGCTTTGAAAATCTACTACCCCATCAGCATTTCCCGTCATTATATCGAATGCGGTTTGATTTCCTTGAGGATTGCTCAATATATTATTAAGCGACACTCCGCCTACTTTATTCACTCTGGACCAATCGCGATAGGTTGTCCCATAATAGGCAGTGACTGCCATTCGAATGTACTTATTCAATTCGCTTTGATAGGTTAATCGCGCGTCTTGATGCTCCAAATCCAAATAATCCATTTGTGTAGCCGCATATCTGCGATATGGAGTATCAATGAAGTCGCTGTAGGTCAAGCCCAGATAACTCTCTTTGGAAGCTTCAGACATGTGCACAAACTTGAAAGTCAAAGACTGTTTTATTTTAGCAGTAGCATCACTGTGCCAACGTATTTTACCCATGATGTCTCGGCGATCAAATCCTGTTTTACCCCCATTATCCAGTACCTTAAATCCATTGCTAGCTAGTCGATTGACATCAAATACATAGTCCAGACGGGCGCCGCTATTGCCTACCCAAATGCGTTCTTGATTGGTTCCGAAGCTACCATATGAAGCACTGATCAAACCGCACAATGAATCCGGGATGGATGTCGAAATCAAATTGAGCGCACCACCAATGGTATAAGGGCCATATTTTATTTGGCTGCTACCCTTAAGCACTTCTACTGCCTCCATGCGTGCAAATGTTGGGAAGTAGTAGGCCGAGGGGTCTGCGTAAGGTGCTGGCGCTGCCAGTATCCCATCTTCCATTAGCGTAATTTTTGCACTTCTATTTACAGCAGTGGCGCGCATTCCTATATTCGGACGCAATCCGAATCCTTCTTCATCCCTTATCTGCACGCCTGGCACAGTTCGTAAAACTTTATTGACATCCGGTTGATTCAACAAGGCCAATTTTTTGGAATCAATAATTTCACCTGAGCCAGGTAGTCGTTGTCCACGCTTTGCAACTATTGAAACTTCAGTGGTTTGATACGTGGTGTCATTGCCTTGACTGAAAGCCTGACTCACGGTCGTAACTAAGGCTAAAAAAAGAAAAATTCGAATTGGCATATTCATTTTATAATGGTTCTGAAAGAATGCTGCAAAACGAATAAAAAACGACGTCTGAGACAATACCATTAATTAGGTATTTGAACGCAAAGCCAATTGGAGGCCGCTGAACGCATTAAATAAAAACTCACGCGCTTGCTTTGTAAATCTTGAACCTTAGATATGATTCACCCTTGCCAAGATCTAGAAAAGTTGATTGGATCCACAATTAAAGGCATGCGAATAGTATGGTTCTAAGCCTTCTTAAAAACAAGCCTAGGCAACTGATAACAAGTTCCTCCGGCGAGCAGTCTTTCAAAAAACCGCTAGTTCAGACGATGAATTTCCAGGTTAGACACCCCCGCGTGCCTTCACATTTCGCAATCGAATATTAAGTGTTTCCACAATGACTGAGAATGCCAGAGCGACATAGGCGTATGTCTTGATGTTGACGCCTTCTGGCAAATGCAGAAGATGCGCATCTTCCAAAGCCTCTACCACCAAAATAATTCCGATGACAATGAGGAAAATGAGGGCCAACATTTTTATGGTAGGATATTTCTCAATAAAGTCACTCACATATGGAGCGAAGAACAACATACCGAACATTGAAATCACAACAGCCATAATCATAGTCGCTAATGCCAGGGCGGGATTCGGATTGTCCGCGGTAACTCCCACAGCTGTAATGATGCTATCGAAGGAGAAAACGATGTCAATCAACGTGATTTGCAAGATTGCAGCGCCCCATGTCATTTGGCGTGATTTAGCCGTCTCTTCTTTATCCGCAATTTTGAACTTATGAAAAATTTCATTGATGGTTTTGATGATCAAAAACGCACCGCCAGCGAACAGTATCAAACCCCGACCAGTCACCGGAATATCACCCATTGAAAATATAGGGGTAGTCATTTTGGTGATAAACGAGATGAAAGACAGCAGAATGATCCTCACGATCAAGGCCAACATCAAACCAATGGTTCTGGCCTTCTTACGCTCGAGTTTGTTCGGAATGTATCCGCAAATAATCGCAATAAAAATGATATTATCAATGCCGAGCACAAGCTCTAAAACCACAAGGGTAAATAAACTAACTATACCGGCTAATGAGGAAAAGACCTCTAAATATGCTTCCATTATGAGGAAAAATTGGGACTAAATTCGGGCTCGAAGATAATCTGAATAATGGTCTGTTCACCGAAGTTCTGTACAATTAATCTGAATCACCGAAGTTCTTGATAACCATCAAAAAAAAGCCGATTCTAACGAATCGGCTTTGAAAGTTTGTAATGAGGAACAATTAATCCACATTGTCATGCAAAAATGGATTGTCTCGCAATTCAACGCGTTTTTGTCCATTTTCATCAACAGTTTCATTCAAAGAAAAACGAGAAACTGTGCTTTCGTTGCTGTTTTTCACTGCATCCAAATTCACCTTTCTGCGCAAATACGCTGGTTCCTCTTCCAAATCACTCAACCCACTTGGCGTTTTAAGTTTGATTGTAAACTCTTTGATACGCATTTCACGTTCCTTATTGCGGATATTGATTTCACTTCGCGTTGGGCGATCAGTCATCACATCTTCACGGTGGCTCAAAGCAGCGTCTACCTGCGCTTCAATACTACCGCT